>DATKHQ010000258.1:0-16858 GCA_035510175.1 Candidatus Sulfotelmatobacter sp.
GTGCTTTCGGCTCCTCGACGGGCGGGGCTTCGGCCGGACCTCCCACGATCCCCAGCAACCGGTCGAGCGGCTCGTCGGTGCTCCCGTCGGCGGAGGCCGCCGCGAAAAGGAGCGATCCCAGCCGGCCGTTGGCGGGGAGGCGCGGGTCGGCGATCAGGCTCTCGCGCGCTTCCGGAGAGAGGGCGGCATAGTCCTTCGCCGCCGATGCGGTCTCCTTGTGAAGGAACCGTACGACCGCCTTGCCCGCCGCATCGCTCCCCCCGGCTTTCGCGGCGAGGTCGGCGACAAGCTTGGCCCGTTTCTGCGACTGGGTCCGCATTCCGGGATAGGAGACACCGACTGCGTTCGCGAGGCGGACCAGCTTCCCCGCGTCGAGGACGTCGTCGAGAACGCGGGAGAGTCCCTGCATTCCCAGGCGTCCGACGATGTCTCGCTCCGAACGCACGGTATCGACTCCGCTCCCCGGCGGCCCAACGGCCGCAATGATTCAATTAACCTGTTGAGATGAAACCACTTCGAAGCGAGGGCCCAAGCCGCCGTGGCGCCGCCATTATACACCGCCCGAAGCGACGTTACAGGACGGAATGCACCGGGTCCTTCAACTCGATAAGGCCCTTTTCCCGCATCTTTTTGAGGGTCCGCAGAACGTCGATCTCGCGCAGCGGGGTGATCTGGATGATGGAGCGGACGTCCCAGCTTCCGTTGTCGATCCGGCTGAGCAGGAAAACCTCGTTGGGCGTGAGCGCCTCTCCCGAGAGCGAGGAGAGCGGGCGGGGAAGCGAGACCATCTTGGTCGCCGGGAGGTAGTGCTTCTGCGCCTTGTCGATGAACGCGGCCTCGGCCTCCGCGAGAAGGCGCCGGAGCGACTCGTCTCCCGGCTGCGACTTGTACGCGCGATCCAGTATGTCGAGCGCCGCCTCGAAGTCGCCGCGGTTGAGGAGACGGGACGCGACCTCGAGATCCCCCTTGTTTGCGATGAGAGTGGGGGCGGCGGGGCGAGCGGCGACCGCGACCGCCGACCGGGCCGAGCGGGCGGGGGTCTCCCCGGCGCCCTTGGCCACGGGTCCCAGGAGATCCTCCGCGGGCGGGAGCACCGGCTCGTCCTTTCGCTCCAGGCTCCGCCGCCCGATGATCTCGGCGACGCCTGCCATGTGCAGCCTGTACAGGAACTTCGTGACCAGGTACTCCGAGGCGTGGACGTTGAGCAGGATCTCGGCGACCGTGCGCTCGCCGTCGACCGAGTTGAGGATCCGCTGCGCCATCCGGTTCTTGAGTACCTCGGACGGCGGCGACTTGCCGGTGAGCTGCAACACGATGCCCGGATCGTCGAACACCTGGCGGATGCGTCGGATCTCGTCCCAGCGCTGCGCGCCGCGGAGGAGGATGTCCTCCACGCGCATGTCGACGGGATAGATGTGGGCGCCCACGGTTTCGCCGTCGACGTACCGGAACTCCGCGTCCTCCCACTCGAACAGACCGAAGATCGTCTCCTGCGACTTGTCCTCGAGGATGCGCCCGAGGTCTTCCTCGGTGAGCGCGCCCATCGACACCAGGAGCGCGCCGAGGTGGAACTTCTCGGTCCGCTGACGTTCGAGTGCGGCGCGCAGCGTCTCCTCGGAGATCCTCCCGCGCGAGACGAGAAAGTGGCCGAGCATGTCCGACGGCTCCTGGGACGAGCAGGCGATGACCCGGCCCTCCCTCAGGAGGATTTGCTTCACGACCTTGTTCCTCTCGACGGACAGGGTTCCGGTTTTGCCGGCGTTCCCCAGCCATTGGAGGATCTCGGTCAGGGACATCGTGGACAGGTTCCCCTGAACCGGCATGCGTCTCCTCGGTCGGAAAATCTAGGACTTTCGGCCAGTCCGGCAACCGCGACGTCCGCGCGTTGCCGCCGCGCGGACGGGTCCCTAGATTCCCCTCGAGCCGCGGGGCCGGTCCCGATCGCGGGGACCCCGGGCGGGGGCGGGGGAGGCGATCGTGCAGATCTATCGTGTTCCGCGCAGGGCCATCGCCGTTCACGTGCGCCTGGACGACGGGCGGACGGTCGACGGAGCGCTGTTCACCCCGTTGACCGGGATGCACGGAGGACCCGAGGAGCTGCTTGGCCGTGTCAACGACGACAGCGAGGAGTTCGTGCCGCTGATGGGGGAAGAGGACAGCGTGCTCCTCAACAAGGGTCGGATCGTCTGGATCCGTCTCGCGGAGGACCACGCCTCCGACCTTCGCGCCGAGGAGGGCTTCGGCCGTCCCGTGTCGGTCCGGATGACGCTCACCGGTGGCGAGACGCTCTCCGGGGTCCTGTCGATCGTCATGCCGGCCGAGCGGAACCGCGTGGTGGACTTCCTCAACGCGCCGGGGCGCTTTTTCCCCCTGTTCGCGGAGGACGGCGTCACGCTCGTCCACAAGGGATTCGTGGCGTCGGTCGCGAGCGTTTCCGGCTGGGAGCCGCGCTAGTCGAGGCTCAGGAGAACGCGGGAAGCCCGGTCAGCTCCTGACCGACGATCAGCGTGTGAATGTCGTCGGTGCCCTCGTAGGTGTAGACCGCCTCGATGTTGCAGAAATGACGGCCGGTCTGGTACTCGTCGGCTACTCCGTTCGCGCCCAGGATCTCCCGGGCGAAGTGCGTGCACTCCCGGGCGACGCGGCAGCCGTTCATCTTCCCCATGGAAACTTGCTGCGGGGTGATCGTCCCGGCCTCCTTCAACCGCCCGAGATGCAGGTTGAGCAGTTGCGACTTGGTGATCTCCGTCGCCATCCAGGCGAGCTTGCGCTGGGTGAGCTGGAAGCCGGCGACCGGCTTGCCGAACATGATCCGCTGCTTGGAGTACTGGAGCGCCTCGTCGAACACGCACTGCGCGAGGCCGATCACCCCCCAGGCGATCCCGTAGCGCGCCTGCGTGAGGCACATCAGCGGAGACTTCAGCCCGTCGGATCCGGGCAGGAGCGCGTCTTCCCCGAGCTCGACGTCCTGCAGGATCAGCTCCGAGGTCACCGACGCGCGCAGGGAGAACTTCCCGGTGTGATCCTTGGTCGTGAAGCCCGGTGTGCCCTTCTCGACCAGAAACCCGCGGATGCCATTCTCGGTCTGTGCCCAGACCACCGAGACGTCCGCCACCGAGCCGTTCGTGATCCACGCCTTGGCGCCGTTGATGACCCAGCGGTCGCGCTTCCTGACCGCGCGCGTGACCATGCTCCCCGGGTCCGATCCGTGATCCGGCTCGGTCAGCCCGAAGCAGCCGATCGCGTCCCCCTTCGCCAGAATGGGAAGCCACCGGGATTTCTGCGCCTCGCTGCCGAACGCGTGGATCGGGTACATCACGAGCCCGCCCTGGACGGACACGAACGACCGCAACCCCGAGTCCCCGCGCTCGAGCTCCTGCATGATGAGCCCGTAGGCCACGGCGCCCAGGCCGGCGCACCCGTACCCGTGGAGGTTCGCGCCGAGCAGACCCATCGATCCGATCGCGGGGATCAGGTGCTCGGGAAATGTCCCCTCGCGAAAGTGGTGCTCGATGACGGGGAGCACCTCGCCGGTGACCCACTCGCGCACCGAGTCCCGGATCATCCGCTCCTCCTCGGTGAACAGCGAGTCGATGCGGGCGAAGTCCAAACCCCGGAACGTGTCCCCGAGACCCATGGCGGCTCCTACCGATGCCGCCACACGGGCGGCCTCTTCGCGACGAAGGACGACAGGCCTTCGGTCGCGTCCTCGGTTCTCATCAGGTCGTTCATGTAGAGATCGTGCACGCGCTCGTGGGCGGCGCGCAGCGGCAGCGCCCGCGAGGCGGCAAGCGCCGCCTTCGCCCGCGCGAGTGCCGCGCCCGAGAGGGCGAGCAGCTTCGCGACCCAGGCGTCCGAGGCACTCTCGAAGCCATCCGCCGGGAACACCTGGTGCACGAGGCCGATTCGCTCCGCCTGGAGCGCGTCGATCGACTCGCCGAGCAGGAGCATCCCGGCCGCCCGGCGCTCGCCGATCAGCCGAGGCAGGAGAACGGTCGCCGGGGGCGCGAACACACCGAGCTTGATCTCCGGCTGGCCGAAGCTCGCGCGCTCCGAGGCGAGCACGAGATCGCACCCCAGCACGAGCTCCAGGCCGCCCCCCAGGCAGGCCCCCTGCACGATTGCGACGAGCGGCTGCGGCACCCCCTCGAGCGCGCGGAACAGGTCCGCGAGCGCCTCCATCATCGGAGGAAGCTTGTCGCCGACGTGATCGGCGACGTCCACGCCGGCGGAGAACGTCTTGCCGGCCGCGGACAGTGTCACGACGCGCACGCGTGAATCGCCGGAAACCGTGCGGAGCGCTCCGGCCAGATCCGTCATCATCGAGGTCGTCAGGACGTTGACCGGCGGGCGGTCCAGGACGATGCGCGCGCGCCCCTCCGCGACCTCGGTGCGCAGGAGCGGTGCGCCCGGCACGGCGCTCACGCGCGCTCCACGAGGAGCGCGCCGCCCATGCCGCCGGAGACGCACAGGGTCGCAAGGCCCAGCCGCGCGCCCCGGCGCGCCATCTCGGACAGGAGCGTCACCACGATTCGCGCGCCGGAGCAGCCGATCGGGTGCCCGAGCGCGATCGCGCCGCCGTTCACGTTGAGGCGGTCGCGATCGAAGCGCAGCTCGCGGTCGACGGCCAGAACCTGCGCGGCGAACGCCTCGTTGAGCTCGACGAGGTCGATCGCCGAGAGGGAGACGCCCGTCGCGTCCAGCACATGGCGCACGGCGGGGACCGGGCCGATCCCCATGATCTCCGGGGCGACGCCGTCAACCCGGTACCCGACGATGCGGGCGGAGGGGGTCACGCCGAGGCGCGCCGCCGCCGCGCCCGAGAGCACGAGCACCGCCGCGGCGCCGTCGGTGATCCCGCTGGAGTTCCCGGCCGTGACCGTTCCGTTCTTTGAAAAGACCGGAGAGAGCTTCGCCAGGGCCGAAGCATCGACCCCGTCACGCGGGTGCTCGTCGGTGGCGACGGTCGCGCTCGTCTTTCCCTGCGTGACGGTGACCGGGACGATCTCCGCGGCGAAGCGACCGGCCTTGCGGGCCGCCTCGCACCGGTTCTGCGAGAGGGCCGCGTAGGCGTCCTGCTCCTCGCGCGGGATCCGGTATCGCTCCGCGAGCGTTTCCGCGGTCTCTCCCATGATCTTTCCGGACAAGGGATCGAGGAAGCCGTCGCGCGACATCGCGTCGACGATCTCCTGGTGCCCCATCCGGTGCCCCCACCGGACTCCAGGGAGGAGATACGGCACCCGGCTCATCGACTCCATGCCGCCGGCGACGACGGCCTCGGCCTCGCCAAGCGCTATCGCCCGTGCCGCCGCGAGGATCGCCTGCAGCCCCGAGAGGCAGGCCTGGTTGATCGCGTACGCCGGGCGCTCCACGGGGATTCCGGCGCGGACCGAGACCTGGCGGGCGGCATTCGGACCGCAGCCGGCCTGGCGGGCGTGCCCGAAAACGAGCTGGTCGACCGCGTCGGCCGAAATCCCCGCGCGGGCGAGCACGCCGTGCACCGCGGCGATTCCGAGGTCCACGGCGGGAACGGTCGCGAGGGAGCCGCCATAGCGGCCGATCGGCGTGCGCGCCGGTGCGGCAATGAAGAGATCCCGTGTCATGGAAGGTCCGGCGCGTCGTTATAGCACGGCGGGGGTTTGACACCCCTCGCCCGGAAATCGACAATTCACACCGCCGGTCGTCGGCAGGCTGCGCCCTCTCGGACGGGGCGCGTCCGGAGCGACCCGCCGGAGACCGACGATGACCCCCCCGACTGCCGGTCGACTGCAAACGATCGTACTGGCGTGCCTCATCGCGCGCGCCGCCTCAGCGGCGGAGCCGGGGCCCCCGCCGCGCACCCTCTGGCTCGGCCTTTCCCTTCCCGGCCTCGAGACCCCCGCTGTCTTGCCGGACGGTGATGCCGAGCATCCGGTCGACGTGCGGCTGACCGCCGATTGGGAAGGGATCGAGCGCGCGCGGGGGGAGTTCGATTGGTCGAAGGTCCAGGGCGCGATCGCCACTCTGCGCGCGCACCATGCCCGCGTCACGCTCTGCCTCCGCGGCGACAACCCGCTCTACCCCGCCGGCGACCGCCGCGGCGAAGCGCCCGAGGCCGCATGGCTCGAGGCCTGGACCGCGTTCTCGCGAAGCGCCGTCCGCTCGCTGGGCACCGACCTCGCGGTTCTCGAGATCGGCGAACATCCCGAGCGGGACTTCAACCCGCACGTGTACGCGTTCGTCCTGAAATCGGCGGCGCTCGGCGCCCGGGCGGAAGCCAAGGCGGCGGGTGTCACGCTCGAGATCGCCCAGGGGGTCGTCGATGCGGGGGCACTGGCCTGGGAGAAGGATCTGCTCGCCGACGACGCCGCGGCCTATGTCGACGCGCTTCCGATCGAGATCGCGGACGGCGATCCGGCGCCGGTGATCACGGGCTTCCTGTCCGAAGCGGTTCTCCACCCGCCCGCGCCTCGGATTCGCGTGCTCGCCACGGGGGGGCCCGGAGCCTGGGGATCGTTCGCCACCGCGGTCGAGGCGCTCGCCGCCGGCGCGCCCACGGCCTTCGCGAGCCTCCCGCCCGATCCGGCGCTCGCCGATCCGTTCGTCCGTGCGACCTTCGATCTGTCGGCGCGGCTTTCCGACGGCTTTTCCCCGGCGCCGACCGGCGCGTTGGCGATGAAGACTCCCGCCGGAGACGCGGCCGCCGACGCCGCCGTCATCGGACGGTTCCTCCACGCGGTCGACTTCGCCACGCTGGTCGTCTACCGCGCGCCGCTCTCCTCGACCGGCGAGACGCAGGCGCGTCTGGTCCTCGACACGGTCGACGTCAAGGAGCCGGCGGTGATCGACCTCGTCGGAGGGGCCTCCTACAAGACCGGGCCCGCGCCGGTTCCCGGAGTGTCGAAGCGCGCGCTCCGGCTGCTGCTCTCCGACCACCCCATGGCCGTCGCCTGGCAAAGGGTCAGCGAGAACGTCGCGGGGCTCGAGACGGCGCCGGAGGACGTCGAGGTGAAATCGTCCCGAGGCCTGACCGCGCAGGAGATCATCGCGCGCAATCAGGAGGTCCAGAAGATCCAGGACGACCGGCTGGATCGCTGGATGGCGGAGGGGCGCGTCGACATCCACGCGAAGATCGCCCAGGGAGGCGGGTCGATCGATGTGGGGATCGAGAGCTCGTACTTCTGGCAGCGCGGACACGACCTCGAGTGGCGGCAGAAGAACTACTACTTCAACGGGAACCGGGTTCGGTGGAAGAAGATCCCGGAGCTGCCGCTGATCCAGCCCGAAAAAGTGGCGACGCTCCCCCTGGACCTGACGCTCGACAAGACGTACGACTACCGTCTCGTCGGAGAGGACACCGTTTCCGCGCGTCCGGCGTACGTCCTCGCATTCGAGCCGGCGGCGGAGGTCGCCGCCCGGAGCCTCTACCGCGGGCGCGTCTGGATCGACAAGGAGACGTTCGTGCGGCTTCGGACGTCCGTCGTCCAGACGCACGTCGAGGCGCCGATCCTGCAGGCCGAGGAGACCGACACGTACGTGCAGGTGAGCGCCCCGGGCGGGGGGAGCGTCACCGTGATCGAAGCGGTCGACGGCCAGCAGCTCTGGACGGCCGCCGGGCGCAACTTCGTGATCCGGAAGCAGTACCAGTTCCACGACTTCGCGATCAACCCGCCGAAGGACGGCTTCGACGCCGCGCTGTCCGAGGCGTACGCCTCCGATGACCAGATGCTCCGCGACACCGACAAGGGGTTTCGCTACCTGGAAAAGAGCGGCGAAGGCGGGCGCACCGTCAGGGACACGCTCAAGACCTCGTCGTTGCTCGCGGGGGGCGGACTTTTCAAGGACAGCTCGATCCCGGGGGTGGTCCCGCTCGCCGGCGTCAACTGGTTCGACTACGACTTCCTAAAGAAGAAGATGCAGTTCAACGTCTTCTTTGCCGGGGTGTACGCGTTCGTCAACTTCACCGACCCGGCGCTCGCGGGGACCCGGGTCGATCTCGGCGTCGAGGCGTCGCTGGTCGGGCTCAAGCTGGACGAGAAATATTTCGTGAACGGCGACGAGGACCTCACGCAGCGCCTGCGTCGACGGAGCCAGTACCTGACCGGACGCTTCGGGCATCCGCTCGGAAATTTCTTCAAGGTCGCTCTCATCGCCGATCTGACGTTCAACACGTACAGCGACAGCTCCGAGGGTCGTGACGCGCTCGCGGCCCAGAACGCCGCGAACGGCACCAGCCTCGTCTTCGTACTCCCGCCCGATCACACGGTCCTCGCTGGGACCGCTCAGCTCGAGTTCAACCGGAAGGGATACTCCGTGACAGGCGCGGCGTCGTACTCACGGCGCAGCCAGTGGGAGCGCTGGGGGCTGTTCGACACGACGACCGGCCAGTTCCAGGACACCACGTTCGATCCCGGCCAGAAGGAGTTCGAGTCGTGGCGGCTGACCGGCTTCAAGGAGTGGTACCTGCCCAAGTTCCAAAAGTTCAAGGTGGAGCTCGACGCGCTCGGCGGGGCGAACATGGACCGCTTCAGCGAGTACCAGTTCAGCACGTTCGGTGATCAGAGCCTCGAAGGGTTCGCCGGGACCGGGGTCCGGTTCGACACCGGCTACATCGGGCGTCTCGGCTACGCATTCAACATCCTGAACGCCGTGCGCTTCGATCTGGCGGTCGAGTCGGCCCGCGTGCGCGACTCGCTCGCGGATCCCGTCTTCCGGAATCACACCGGGGCCGGGATCTCGTTCAACGTCGTCGGGCCTTGGAAGACGGTCTGGCAGGGGAGCTACGGCCGGGCTCTCGCATCGGGCCTCGAGGGGCTGGTGGGGAAGCAGGAGTTCCAGGTCTTCGTGCTCAAGCTGTTCTGACCGATCGAGGCTAGTCGTCCTTGGACTTGAGGATCTGCTCGACGAGCTGGCTCGTCGAGCGCCCGGCCACGAGCGGGATCGTCTCCACGCGCCCCCCCGCGCCGAGCACGAGATCGGCGCCGACGATCGTCGCGACCGTGTAGTCGCCCCCCTTCGCGAGCACGTCGGGACGGATCTGCCGGATCAGCTCGAGCGGCGTGTCCTCGTCGAAGACGATCACGAGGTCGACCGCGTCCAGGGCCGACAGGACCTTCACGCGGTCGTCCTCCGCGACGAGCGGCCGGTCGGGGCCCTTGAGGCGCCGCACGGACGCATCGCTGTTGACGCCCACGACCAGAACGTCCCCCAGCGCCCGGGCCCGCTCGAGGAGGTGGACGTGGCCCGCGTGCAGGAGATCGAAGCACCCGTTGGTGAAGACGATCCGGCGCCCGAGCGACCGCTCGTGCTCGATCTTCGCCACCGCGGCGTGCACGCCGACGCTCTTCGCGGCGGCACCTCGTGCACCCGTGAGCGCCGCGGCCACCTCGGCCGGTCCGACCGCGCTCGTGCCGAGCTTGGCGACCGCGACGCCGGCTGCGAGGTTCGCGAGGCGCGCGGCATCTCCCGGCGCGGCACCGACGGCAAGCGCGATCCCGAGGTAGGCGAGCACCGTGTCGCCCGCGCCGGTGACGTCGTAGACCTCGCGCGCCTGAGCCGGGATCACTTCCACGGTCCCGTCCGGGGAGCCGAGGGCCAAGCCTCGCTCGCCGAGCGTGACGAGCACGTGCGGGGCACCGCATGCGGCCCGGATGCGCTGGGTCGCGGCCGAAAGCTCGGCATCCGCGCCGAGAGACAGGCCGGTCGCAGCCTCCGCCTCCTTGCGGTTCGGCGTGATCAGATCGCACCCGCGGTAGACGCCGAAATCCGCGTCCTTCGGGTCGACGAGAAGGAGGGCGCGGCTCCCCGGAGCACGGTGCTTCGCGATCTCGCCGACGAGGCCCCGGTCGACCACGCCCTTCGCGTAGTCGGACACGAGGACTGCGCCGCATCGTGGGAGGGTCCGGGCAACCTGTGCGAGCAGCGACGCGCGCACTCCAGACGCGAGCGGTGAGCGGTCCTCGGAGTCGAGGCGGACGATCTGCTGGCCGCGGGCCATCACGCGGGTCTTGACCGTGGTCGGGCGTCCGGGGACGACGATCAGTCCCGCGGCGTCGATGCCCGCGGCGGTCAGCATCGCCATGAGCGTCCCGCCCGCGGCGTCGTCCCCGACGACGCCGGCGAGGAAGACCTCGCCTCCCGCGGCCCGGATGTTGTGCGCGACGTTGGCCGCGCCGCCGACCGCGTGCGACCGCCGCCTGATGTCGACCACCTGGACCGGCGCGTCCGGCGAGATCCGCCCGACGTCCCCCCAGACGTACTCGTCGAGCATCACGTCGCCGACGACGACGACCGAGGCGCCCGCCAGGCGCGTGAGGAGCTCCTCGAGCCTAGGCGTGCTCATCGGCGGACAGCGCCTCCTCCACGAGGTCGCACACGACGTGGATGATCGTGATGTGCGCCTCCTGAATGCGGGGCGTGTCCGACGAGGGGGCGACGATCGCGAGGTCGACGAGGTCCCTGATCCGGCCCCCCGTCCCGCCGAGCAGCGCGATCGTCCGCGCCCCCGCGTCCCTTGCCGCGACGAGCCCGCGGCAGACGTTGTCGGAGTTGCCGCTGGTGGAGATGCCGAGGACGATGTCCCCGGCGCGCGCGTGGGCGCGCACCTGGCGGGCGAACACCTCCGCATAGCCGTAATCGTTCGCGACGGCGGTCACGATCGACGGGTCGACCGTCAGAGCGATCGCCGGAAGCGCCGAGCGCTCCCGCTTGTACCGCCCCACGAGCTCGGCGACGAAGTGCTGCGCGTCGGCGGCGCTGCCGCCGTTGCCCATCGCGATCACCTTACCGCCGGCCCGGTAGCTCGCGATGATGGAGGCGGCGGCGCTCTCGATCGCGGGCGCGACCGCCGCGGACAGCGCCTCGGCCACCCGGCGATGATCGTCGAGCGCGGCCAGGATCTTCGGATTCACGCGGCCTCCTCGCTCACGGAAGCGGCCATTCTAGCCGCTGCGCGGCGCGGCACCGGAGAGGACCTCCTCGCAGGCCGCGACGACGCGCGCCGCATCGATCCCTAGGAGGCAGGCGAGACCCCGCTCCACGCACACCTGCAGGCCGCAGTTCTCGCACTCGATGGCCGTGCGCAGGACCCGGTGGCCCGTCCCGTAGGGAAACCACCATCCGGGAAGATGCGCCGAGGAGAACGGCGCGACGCAGCGCAGCCCTGCGGCGACGGCCATGTGCATGGTCCCGGTGTCGTTGCCGACGTAGAGCGCGAGGTGGCGCATCACTCCGATCCCCTGGTGCGGCGTGAGCGCGCCGGCGCCGACCGCCCCCCGCCCCCAGCCGGCGACCAGACGCTCCGCGCCCGACGCATCCTCGGGCCCCCCGAAAACGACCGGCCAGACGTCGCGGCTCCGGATCAGGTGCCGCACGACCGCGTCGTACCTCTCGAGCGGCCAGACCGTCACGGGCTTCTTCCCGCCGATCCCGACCGCGATTGGCGGCCCGCCGGAGGTCCTCGGGTGAGAGGAGAGCCACGCCTCGGCCTCCGGCTCGGGAGCGTCCGCCCGCAGGGTCATGTCGGCAGCGCCGGGCGCCGGGACCTGCCAGCCGGAAACGGCCAGGCGCGCCAGGAGCAGGTCGGCCTCCTGCAGGACCGGCGCGAACCCACCCGCGGGGCGCCTTGTCGGGAAATCCGGGAACCCCTCGAAGCCGACGGACGCGCGGAGCCCCGCGAGGGCGAAGTACCGCCGGTCGCGGGCGATTGCCTCGGCTCCCCGGTTCGACGGCACGAGGTAGACGAACGCGTCGAAGCGCCGCGCCCGGATCGACAGCAGCAGCCGAGCCATGCGCAGCGGCTGGAGCCGTCGACCGAGCGACGTCGGATCGAACGGGTAATAGAGGAAGTCGTCGACGAGCCCTGTCCCCGACAGGACGTCCGCAGCCAGCACCCAGCTCTTCCCCACCTGCCGGTCGCACAGGAGGGTGATCCGCGCCTCGGGGTACCGCGCCCGCACCGCGCGCAGCGCGGGGACTCCGACGAGCGTGTCACCCAGACTTCCGATCCTGAAGATCAGGACACGTTGCGGCGGCAGCGAACCCAAGCCTCCTCCGCTGCTATTCTGGCACGGCGATGCGGCAGCTCTTCCAGGATCCGCGGGCCGGGACGATCCAGGTCCTGGAGCTTCCGCCCCCGGCGCTACGCCCCGGAACGGTCCTCGTCCAGAACGCCTACTCGGTGGTCTCGCCCGGCACCGAGCGAGGGACCGTGGCCGCGGCGCGCGATTCGTACCTCAAGACCGCACGCGCACGGCCGGACCTGGTGCGCCGGGTGATCGACACGGTCAAGCGCGAGGGCGTCCTCGCGGCCTACCGGAAGGTGCAGGCGAAGCTCTCCGAGCCGCAGGCGCTCGGCTACTCGTCGGCGGGCACGGTGCTCGCGGTCGCCCCGGCGGCCGGCGACCACTTCCACGTGGGCGACCGCGTGGCCTGCTGCGGACAGAACGTCGCGAGCCACGCCGAGCAGATCTGCGTTCCGGTGAACCTGGCCGCGCGCGTTCCGGACGGCGTTCCGCTCGCGGACGCGGCGTTTTCGACGCTGGGCGCGATCGCGCTCCACGGCGTGCGGCTCGCCGAGCCCGAGTTCGCCGGACGCATCGCGGTGATCGGCTGCGGCGTGCTGGGTCTTCTCGCGGTGCAGCTCCTGCGCGCCGGAGGCGCGCGGGTGGCGGCGTACGACCTCTCGGCGGACCTCGTCGAGCGCGCGCTCGCCCTGGGCGCCGAGACCGGCCTCGCCGGGTCCACCGACGATCAGGTCGCCTCCGCGCTCGCCTGGACGTCGGGGAACGGGGTCGACGCGGTCGTGGTGGCCGCGGCGAGCGCCACGGACGCCCCGATGGTCGCCGCCGGCGGCATGTGCCGCGACCGCGGCCGGATCGTCGCGCTGGGGTTCGTCCCCTTCGGCCTCCCCCGGGAGATCGCGTACGCGAAGGAGCTCGAGCTGCGGATCTCCCGCTCGTACGGCCCCGGGCGGTACGACGCCGCCTACGAGGAGCGGGGGGTCGACTATCCGCTGGGGTACGTCCGCTGGACGGAAACCCGGAACCTGGAGGCGTTCCTCCACGCCCTCGCGTCCCGTGCGGTCGCCGTGGGCCCGCTGGTGACGCATCGCTATGCGCTTGCCGAGGCGCCGCGCGCCTACGACGTCTTGCTGTCGTCCGGCGAGCCGCGGCCGCTCGGCATGCTCATCGAGTACCCGGGCGGCGCCTCTCCGGCAGCCCGGCCGGCGGCTCCCTCTCCGCGGCGGAGCGAGGCCGGGGCGGTCCCGGGCGAGATCGGAGTCGGGTTCGTGGGCGCGGGGGCGTTCGCCCGGAGCGTGCTGCTCCCCGCGCTCCGGCGGGCCTCCGGCATCCGGCTGGCCCGCGTCGCGACGGCGCACGGGCTGACCGCCTACGACGCCCAGCGCAAGTTCGGCTTCGCCGAGATCGGGACCGACGCCGCGGAGGTCCTCGCGGACCCGGCCGTGCATCTCGTCTGCATCGCGACCCGCCACGACTCGCATGCCGCGCTCGCCGCCGATGGGCTCGCCGCGGGCAAGCACGTGTTCGTCGAGAAGCCGCTCGCGATCGACGCGGCGGGGCTCGACGCGGTGGAGGCCGCGGCGCGCGCGTCGACGAGCGTGTTGCTCGTCGGGTTCAACCGGCGGTTCGCCCCGATGGCGCGCGCGATGCGACGGGCGCTGTCCGGCCGCGGGCCAATCCTCGCGACGTATCGCGTCAATGCCGGCACGGTGCCCGCCGGTCACTGGACGCTCGATCCCGAGGTCGGCGGCGGACGCATCGTGGGCGAGGGCTGCCACTTCGTCGACTTCCTCAGCTTCCTGACCGGGGACGCGCCCATCGAATCGGTTCAGGCCCGCGAAGCGGGGCGAAGCCGGGCGACGGCGCAGGACGTCGCGATCCAGCTGTCGTTCGGTGACGGAAGCGTCGGCCAGATTCTCTACACGGCCTCGGGCGGGGCGGCGCTCGGCAAGGAGCGCGTCGAGGCGCACGCGGGGGGCGTCTCGGTGGTCCTGGAGGACTTCCGGTCCGGAGCGATCTTCGCCGCGGGACGGCGTTCGAGGCTCGGACCGGCCGGAAAGGGCCACGCGGAAGAGCTGTCCGCCCTGATCGCGTCCGTTCGCTCCGGCGGGCCCGCACCGGTCGCGCTGGACACGCTCCTGTCGGTCAGCCGCGCGACGATCGCCGTCCACGCGGCGATCCGCGGAGCCGGCCCGGACGCCTCCCACCGGTGATTCCCGAACCGGCCGGGACCGCGATGGCCTCGCGCGCGACCGTCAAGCGTGTGGCGCGCGAAGGGATCGAGCTGGGAGCCGCCCAGGTCGCCGGCGCGGCCGGGCGCTTTGCGACCGTCTTCTTCCTGACGCGCCTGATGGATCCCGCCGCGTACGGGACGCTGGCCCTCCTGCAGGGAATCGGGCTGCTGGGGCTCGCCATCGTCCCGGCCGCCCTGACGCAGTCGGTGCTCCGCTATCACCCCGAGGCCGCAGCCCAAGGTGCGACGGGCGACATGCGACGGATCCTGAAGCCGCGTCTCGAGAAACTCGCCGGCGCGGTGGCGGCGCTGGCGGCGGCGGGGATCGTGGCGTGGCTGGCGCTGTCGGGGAAGGGCGTGCCTCCGACGACGCTCGTCGCGGTGGTGGCGGCCATGGCGATCATCGTCCCGGATACCGCGCGCGCGTACGAGCTCAGCGTGCTCAGCGCGACCCGCGCGCAATCGAGGTTCGCGGCATGGACCGCGATCGATGCGCTCGTCCGCCCGGTCGGGGCCGTGGCCGCGATCCTCCTCGCCGGACCGGGAAGCGACCGCGTGCTCGTGGGACTCCTCGTGGTCGTCCTCCTGTCGAATCGGGCGTGCACACGCGCGTTCGTCCGCGAGCCCTCCACGCGCACGCCGCACGGCGAGGCCTGGATGCGCGAGGCCTGGCCCCGGATGAAGCGGTACGCGCTCCCGCTCGCCCCGCTCGCGTTGTTCGTGTGGATCGTGGCGGTCGGGGACCGGTACGCTCTGGCCGCCCTGCACGGCCGCGACGCGGCGGGGCTCTACGCGGCGGCGTACGGGATCGCGAGTCAGCCCTTCATCGCGCTCGGGCAGGTGGGGCTGACGATCGTCAGGCCGCGTTTCTTCTCGGCTGTCGACTCCGGCGACCTCAGGCGCGCGCGCCGCGTGCTCCTCGCGGTTCTCGCGGGGGTCGTCGCGTGCGCGATCGCGGGCGACGCCCTCATCGGGCTTCTCGCGGAGCCGCTGACGCACGTCTGCTTCGGGCAGCGCTTCGGCTCGACGGCGCCCCTGCTCGCCTGGATCGGTGCGGCGTTCGCCTTCCAGGCCGCGCAGATCGTCCTCGAGGTCCTGGTGTACGCCCGGCACCGGACCGGCCGGCTGCTCCTCGTCCAGGCGGCCGCCGCGGTGGTCGCCGGGGTCCTCTACGCCGCGCTCATTCCGCGGTGGGGTGCCTGGGGCGCAGCGCTCGCGACGCTGGGCGCGTATGCGGTCTCGTGCGGGCTCACCGCCTTCCAGGGAGACCTGGCGGGCCTGCTCCGGCTGTCCAGCGCCTGGAGACTCGGGACGAGCCCGGACGCGTGATGCGGGTCCTCCACGTCATCGGCTCGTTCCCGCCCGCGACGGCGTACGCAGGACCGCCGGATCAGGTGTTCCGGCTCTCGGTCGAGATGCGCCGGATGGGATTCGACGTCCGCGCCATCACGACCAACCGGAACGGTCCGAAGCCGCTCGACGTGCCCGCCGACCGGTGGATCGAGCACGGCGGGGTCCCCGTGTTCTACGGCTCGACGCCGCACCCGAGCATCCCGGTCTCCCGTCCGGCCGGTCGTGAGATCGTGAGGACGATCGCGCAGCACGACATCGTCCATCTCTCGACGGTTTACATGTGGGAGACGATCGTCGCCGCCCGCGCCGCGCGCGCGGCCGGCGTTCCCTACGTGGTCTCCCCGCGCGGGTGCTTCGATCCGAAGGCCCTGGTGTACAGCACCTGGAAGAAGCGGCTGTTCGGCATCGCCGGAGGAACGCGTGCGTTCTCCCGTGCCGCGATGCTTCACGTGACCGCCGAGATGGAGCGCGGGCACGTCGCGGCGCACGTCTCGGGGGTGCCGATCCGCGTCGTCCCGAACGGCGTGGAGGTCCCGGACGCCGCAGCGGTCGCGCGTCTGAAAGCCGAGGCGGGGCCCACGAGGCCGGACGTCGTCTACCTCGGCCGTATCCACCCGAAGAAGAACATCCTCGCGCTGGTGTCGGCGTGGGGAGAGCTCGCCGGAGGGAGGCCGGGCCGTCTGGTCATCGCGGGACCCGACGACAAGGGTCACCGCGTTGAGGTCGAGGCCGCGGTGGCACGCCTGGGCCTCGCGGGCCGGGTCGACTTTCCCGGGCGAGTCGGCGGCGAGGCCAAGGGGCGTCTCCTCTCGCGCGCGCGGTGTCTCGTGCTCCCCTCGTTCACGGAGAACTTCGGGAACGTCGTCGCCGAGGCGCTGGCGCACGGGACCCCCGCGGTGGCCTCGACGGGCACGCCCTGGGAGGGCCTTCTCGAGCACGGTTGCGGATGGTGGGTCGGCCCCGATCAGGCCGCCCTCCGGGGAGCGCTGGCCGAGGTGCTCGCGGCGGAGGACGCGCGGATCGAGGCGATGGGGGAGCGGGGCCGGGGCTGGGTCGTCTCGGAATTCGCGTGGCCGAAGGTGGCCGCGGGGATGGCCCGGCTGTATGAAGAGGTCCTCTCCCGCGCGGGCGGACGGTGACGCGGCGATGTGCGGAATCAACGGGATCCTGAGGCTGGATTCGGCGGCTCCACCCGTCGACGGGGACGTCCTCGTCCGGACGCGCGACGCGATGGCGCGCCGCGGCCCCGACGGGCACGGCGCCTGGATTGCGG
>DATKHQ010000259.1:0-6734 GCA_035510175.1 Candidatus Sulfotelmatobacter sp.
CGGTGTCCGGCACCGCGGCACCACGCACGACGGCCACGGTGGGGAGATCGGCCCGCGCCTCGCGATACGTGCCCGACTCCGTATCGAAGTAGCTGAACGAGGCGGCGGGCAGATCGAGGCTCCCCGGGCTGAGCGGCACGACGACCCACTCCCAGGTCTTGCGCGAGCTCAGGTGGTTCGCCCCCGTCGAGGCGTTCTCGACGATCTTCGGATCGTAGAACTTCGCGTCCGGGATCGAGGGCAGGCGGGGAGGCTTGGCCGCCTGGAGGGATCCGAGCCCCTCCACCGTGACCCGCAGCGCGATCGCGTCCCCGACCTCCGCCTGCTTCCGGTCGGCCGTCGCGCTGATCCGGTACGATCCGACGGTCCCGTCGAAGTCGGGCGGCTTGCCCGCCTCGGGGAGCGGCCGCGCGGTGATCGTCAGCGGGGACGTCTTGCGCTGAAGGTTCACCAGCGGCTCGAGCCCGAAGAGCATCCCGAAGCGGTCACGCGAGGGACGCTGGACCTGGACGAGAGCCGTCGCTTGAGGGATCGCGATGGCGCCGGGTGCCGTCGGCACGACCACCTTGCGTGAGACCGGGAACGCCATGTACTGGCGCCCTCCCTTCTCCACCCTCGCCGCCTCGCGGTTCGAGTCGACGGCAAGCGATTCGGTCCAGGCACCCTTGAACGTCGGGTCGTCGATCCAATCGAAGTGGGGCGTCGCCACCGACGTGTAGAGGGTCGTCTCGACGAGGACGGGTTGTCCGACCCAGGCCGTCGCCGCGCCTGCATGCGTTTCGAGAAACACGTCGATGCCGTCGTCTCCCGACTGCGGCTGCGGCGCGCGGCCGCGCGCGCCGTGGCCCTGCGCGCCGGGAGGGGGCGCTCCTCCGCCCGCCTCGACGGTGAATCGCAGCGGGGAGGTGCGGTAGTGCGTGCCGCCGACCTGGACGTCGAACGCCGGGATCTCCGCCGGACCCGGACCCTCGGCCGCCAGCCCGTAGGTCATCGAAAGCGAATTGCTGCTACTGATCGCCCCGTTGACCCATGACATCTGGGACTGTCGGGAGTTCGCCGGGCCGGAGATCACATGGAGGTTCTTCATCGGCGGGAGGTTCAGCGAGGACACCTCCGGCATCGAGGAGCCCTCGATGCTGAGAACCAAGCGGATCTCCGTGGTGTCCGTGATCCGGCCCAGCGGATAGACGCTGGCCGTGACGCGGAACTCGTCCGCGGCGCGAATCGGACCGGTCGCCCAGGCGGCCAGCAGTCCGGCACCGAACAGGGCGAGCCGTCTCACCAGTCCTTCTCCCGCTTCACGTCGCCGGGGGCGGCCGCTCGCGCGCGTTCCTTGCGCCGGTCGTCCCGCTCCTGGTCGGCCACCCGGTCGAGGAGGCTCTTCGCGTCGTCGGAGCTCATCCCGTTCTGGGACTGCTTCCGGTCCTTGTCCGAGCCCTGCTTCTTGTCGGAATCGCCCCCCTGGCCAGGCTGCTTCTTGTCCTGATCCGGCCCGCCTTGCTGCTGTTGCTTGTCCTGCCCCTGCTTGTCCTTCTTGTTCTTGTCGTCCGGCTTCGGCTTCGATTTCTCCTGCTCGAGCGCCCGGAGCGCGAGCTCGAGGTTCCGCTTGGCGTCCTGGTCCTTCGGGTCCGCGCGCAGCGAGCGGACGTACGCCTTGACCGCATCGTCGTACTTCTGATCCTTGAACAGCGCGTTCCCGAGGTTGTAGGCGATCTTCCCGGCGAGCTCGGGCGGTGCGGCGCCGAGGGCCCGCTCGTACGCCTCGGCGGCCCCGGCGTAGTTCTCCTGGCGGTAGAGCACGTTGCCGATGTCGTAGGGAACCTGTGCGGCGGTGGGCGCCACGACCTGAGCCTTCCCGTACTCCTCGAGCGCAGCGTCGTTCTTCCCCTGCTTGTAGAGCTGGTTTCCCTGCACGGTGCGGCGATGCGCCTCTCCGCCGGCGTAGGTCGAAAGGCCGGCGAGCAGGACGAGGGCGGCGGGCCTGACGCTCATGGCGACCTCCTCCGGTCCGAAAGCGACACGTCCAGGAGCAGTGCGACGAGGGCGAAGGCGAGTGGGATCTGGAAACGATCCGTCCAGCGCGTCCGAAGCACGGTCCCGGACCCCGCGGCATCCATCTTCGACAGCACCGACACGATCCCCGCGATCTCCCCCTCGGCCGGCGTCGCGCGGAAGTACCGGCCGCCGGTCTCGACGGCAAACGTGCGCAACGGCCCCTCGTCCAGGCGCGTCGTCACGAGCTTGCCCTGCGCGTCCTTCTTGTAGGCGCCTGCCTCGCCGGTCGGGATCGGCGCGCCCTGCTCCGTCCCGACCCCGATCGCGCTGGCCGCAACACCGGCTTGCTTGAGCGCGCGAATCGCCCCCTCGAGGCCGCCCTCGTGATCCTCTCCGTCGGAGATGACGACGACCGCCCTCCCCTTCGCCTCGCCACCGGCCGCGGGCGGGGGGCCGAGCGCCCGAATCGCGGTCTCGACGGCATCCGACAGCGCTGTGCCCGGGACCGACACCGACTCGGTGTCGGTCGTATCGAGAACGAGCTTCACCGCCTCGTGATCGAGAGTCAGCGGACAGGCGATCGCGGCCTTTCCCGCGAAGGTGACCAGGGCGACGCGGTCCCCCTCGAGCGCGTCCAACAGGCTTCGTGCGGCACGGATCCCACGCTGCAGCCGTGTGGGAGGCGCGTCCTCGGCGTCCATGCTCTTCGACGTGTCGAGGACGATCACCAGATCGATCCCCTTCCGCGTGATCGCCTCGGTCCCGGCTCCCCACTGCGGACGCGCGGCGGCCACGACCCCCGCCGCGAGCGCGACGACGAGCAGGACCGCCTTGGTCGCGCGCCGGTCGCGGCTGACGTCCCCCGCGATCCGGTCGACCCGGTCGGCGCCGCCAGCGAACCGCGCGAGCGCGCGCTTGCGCGACCACGCCGCGGCGAGCAGAAGCCCCGCGGCGACGGGAACGAGGAGAAGAGCCCAGAGGGCGAGGGGGGCGGCGAATTGCATCAGGGAAGCCTCCGCAGGCGCGTCCCCGAAAGGAGCAGCTCCAGCGCGAGGAGAATCCCGGCGGGAGCGAGGGCCCAGAAGAACCGCTCGGAGTAGAGCACGCGCAGCGCGCTGTCGATGCGCGATTTCTCGAGGCGGTCGATCTCGTGGAACGCCTCCTCGAGCCCCTTCGCGTCGGCCGCGCGCCAGTACCGCCCCCCGGTCGAGGAAGCCATCTGCTTGAGGAGGTCCTCGTCGAGATCGGCCTGGACCGTCACGTACCGGCGACCGAGCCGCGGGTCGTCGATCAGGCACGGCACGTTCCCCTCGGAGCCGATCCCGATCGTGTACAGCTTGACGCCCATCGCGCGCGCGGCGTCCGCGGCGGCTTCGGGACCGATCTGACCGGTGTTGTTCCGGCCGTCGGTGACGAGGACGACCACCTTGCTCTTCGCCTTGGACCCGCGGATCCGGTTGAGCGCGCTGCCGAGCCCCATGCCGATCGCGGTGGCGTCCTCTCCCTGGGGCGCGAAGTCGACCTGCTCGACGAACTGCTCGAGCAGCTCGTGGTCGAGGGTGAGGGGACAGCGCGTCGTGGCCACGGTCGCGAACGTGACGAGCCCGACGCGGTCAGACGGACGGCCCTCGACGAACCGCTTGATGCACCCGCGGGCGACGCTGAGCCGGTTGCGCGGACGCGTGTCCTCGCACCGCATCGACCCCGAGATGTCGAGGGCGATGACGATGTCGATCCCCTCGGACGAGATCGTCGAGAGGCTCGATCCCGACTGCGGCCGCGCCAGCGCGACGATCACGAGGGCGACGGCCCCTCCGCGCATCCACGGAAGCGCCGCGTCGAGCGGCGCCCACGGCGAGCGCGGGAGCGTCGCGAGTGCTCCGGCCCCGGGAAAGGGGACCCGCGGATCCCCCGCCCGGCGGCGGCGGACGAGCCACCACACCGCCAACCCCGCGAGCGGGAGGAGGGCCAGCGCCCAGGGGGTCGCCAGGCGTGTCATCCCGCCACCCCCGCCGCCTGCGGCGGCTCGGCCGCGGCCGGGCCCGGGTCCGCCGCGTCGGCCGGCTTGGTGAGATCGACGAGGCGATACGCCTCCTCCACCGCCTGCCGGCACTCCGCCGGGCCGGACGGCACGCGCGCGAACTTGACGAGGTCTCCGGACTCGAGCAGCGCGCGGCTGAGGCGCCCGGCCTCGACCGGCGCGCCCGCGGTCTGCAGGGCCGCCGGAACTTCGGAAGTGGTGCGCTCGAGGAGGTCGATCCGGTAGCGCCCCTCCAGGTACTGCTTCACGATCCGGGTCAGCTCGTCGTAGAACAGCCCGATCTTCCCTTCCTCCGCGAGGCGGCGCGCGAGCAGCTTTCGAAGCTCCTCGTAGACCCAGACGTGCGGCGGGAGCTTCCGGAACGGGTCGGGGGGGATGGCCACCGCGGCGAGGCGCGCGGCGTAGCGGCGCCAGAGCCACCAGGCCGTCCCCGCGGCGATCAGGAGGAGCGCCAGCGCCGCCAGCGCGATGCGGAGCGGCCCGAAGTCCGGGGGGATCGTCGCGGGAGGCTTCAGATCGGAGACGTCGAGCCCCTCTTCCCCCGGCTTCCCGGGCTTGACCGACGCCTCGACGGTGACCGTCACCGGTGCCGTGTCCACCGTGGTCCCCGCGAGACCGCCGCCGAGAGGAACCGGGATCGGCGGGATCGTGACCGCGCCGAGCTTGTAGATCGCGATCCGCCCCGCCCAGCTCCGCGTGGTCGCACCGGCCGGTGCTGCCAGCCACGCTCCGGAGAGCACCTGAGCGTCTCCCCACTCGGGAGGCAGCGGCTCCGGCGCGAACGTCGCGCCGGCGTCGAGATGGACGGTGATCCTGGCGTCCAACGCGTCGCCGATCCGTGCCTTGACCGGCGACACCTCGAGCGTCGCGGTCGCCGCCGGCCAGGCGGGCGCCGCCGCCGCGGCGGCGACACACAGCGCCAAGGCGAGTCGCACGCCCCTCAACTCACGCCCCCGCGCGCGCCACGCGCCGCGCGCGATCGCGGAAGAACCGGACGAGGGCCTGGTCGTAGTCCGTCCCCGTCGACACCTCGAGGACGTCGACGCCCGCGCGCCTGAGGATCGCGCGCGCACGGTCGCGGTCCCGGCGGGCGCGCTCGGCGAACGCGTGCCGGACCTTGGCGCTCCCGGTGTCGATCAGCACGGGCGCCCCGGATTCGGCGTCCACGACGGCGACCATGCCGACGTCGGGGAGGGTCTGCTCGCGCGGATCGGAGACGGAGATCGCGACCAGGTCGTGCTTCCGGTTGACGATGTCGAGGGTCCGGTCGTACCCCTCGTCCTGGAAATCCGAGATCAGGAAGACGACCGCGCGCTTGGTGACGACGCGGCGCAGGACGTCGAGTGCGCCCCTGATGTCGGTCCCCCGCCCCGCGGTCTCGAACGCGAGCAGCTCCCGCAGCACCCGCAGTCCGTGATCGCGCCCCTTGCGCGGCGGGACGAACCGCTCGACCCGGTCGGTGAACAGCAGAAGGCCCACCCGGTCGTTGTTCCGGATCGCGGAGAACGCGAGGAGCGCCCCGATCTCGGCGGCCGTTTCGAGCTTGGTCGTCGGCGCGGATCCGAACCGCCCGGAGGCCGACGCGTCGACGACGAGCATCACGGTCAGCTCGCGCTCTTCGGTGAACGTCTTGACGAACGTGTCGCCCATGCGGGCCGAGACGTTCCAGTCGATCGTGCGGACGTCGTCGCCGGCGCGGTACTCGCGCACCTCCGCGAACTCGACCCCGCGTCCCTTGAACACCGAGTGGTACGAGCCGGCGAGGCTCTCGTCGACCAGGCGACGCGTGCGGATCTCGAGCCGTCGGACCTTGCGGAGGATCTCCCGCGGGGTCACGGCACTTCGACGGCGTCGAAGACGCGCTGCACGACCTGGTCCGGCGTGACGGTCTCCGCTTCGGCTTCGAAGGAGAGGATGAGGCGGTGGCGCAGGACGTCGTGGCCGATCGCCTTGACATCCTCCGGCGAGACGAACCCGCGCCCGCGCAGGAACGCGTGGGCCCGCGCCGCGGCGATCAGCGCCAGCGTCGCCCGGGGGGAGGCTCCGTACTGGACGAAGCCCTCGAGATCGAGCTTGAAGTCCCGCGGCCGGCGTGTCGCCTGCACGAGGCGCACGGCGTAGTCCTTGATCCGGTCGTCGACGTAGATCGCGTGCATCGCGTCGCGCGCCCTGTCGAGGGCCTCGAGGGAGACGACCGGGCGGGATTCCGGCACGTCGGCCCCCGACATCCGGTCGAGGATCGCGCGCTCCTCGTCGGTCGAGGGGTAGTCCACGCGGAGCTTGAGGAGGAACCGGTCGATCTGGGCCTCGGGAAGCGGGTAGGTCCCTTCCTGCTCGATGGGATTTTGCGTCGCGAGCACGAGGAACGGGGACGGCAGCGGGTACGTCTCGTTCCCGATCGTCACCTGGCGCTCCTGCATCGCCTCGAGCAGGGCGGCCTGGGTCTTGGGCGGGGTCCGGTTGATCTCGTCGGCGAGGACGACGTTGGCGAAGATCGGCCCCTTGACGAACTGCATCCGGCGGCGGCCGTCGGTGGTCTCTTCGAGGATCTCGGTGCCGGTGATGTCGGCGGGCATCAGGTCGGGGGTGAACTGGATCCGCTGGAACCGGAGGTGGAAGACCTGCGCGATCGTCCGCACCAGCAGCGTCTTGGCCAGCCCCGGCGCCCCGGTGATCAGGCAGTGCCCGCCCGCGAACA
>DATKHQ010000260.1:0-2653 GCA_035510175.1 Candidatus Sulfotelmatobacter sp.
CGGGGGCAGGCGCTCGCCGACGGCGAGACCATCGACCTAGCGGGGGCGCTCCTCGAGGCGGTCGCGACCCCCGGTCACGCGCCGGGACATCTCGCGTTTCTCGTCTCGCCCCAGCGCGCGCTGATCGCGGGGGACCTCGTCTCGGGCCTGTCGACGATCCTCATCGGGCTCGCGGAGGGGGACATGGACCAGTATCTCGCCTCACTCGCGCGCGCCGCCTCGCTCGAACCCGCGATCGTGCTCCCCGCTCACGGTCCGCCGCTCCCCGCGGCCGCGATCGCGAGCACGATCCGGCACCGGCAGGAGCGCGAGCAGAGGATCGTCGCCGCGCTGGGCTCGGGCGCGACTCGCGATCTCGCCTCGATCGCCGAGGCGGCCTACGCCGACACGCCCTCGGCCGCGCCGTTCCTGCGCGAGATGCAGACGCGAAGCCACCTCGAGCGCCTCGCGCGCACGGGGCGGGTGCGCCAGCACGACCCGTCCGGGACCTCGTGGAGCGCGTGAGCGGCGCTCACATCGGCATCATGTCGAAGTTGACTGTGGCGAACATCGGCGGGTTCTGCAGGAACGTGTCCGCCGACGCGGGGGTGTAGAAGAAGTACGGCCGCCCCTCGTAGACCGTCCGCGGCGAGCCCGATCCCGGGACGAACCTCTGGTGGGAAACGGGGTCGGTCACGTGTCCGCACCACCGGAGGGGATCCGCGTCGAACCGGCGCTTCGTGTCTTCCCCGGCGAAGAAATAAACCTCCCAGTTGACGTACGAGCGGTGCGCGGCGTCGAGGACGGCGGGCCGCGTCGGCTCGACCGGGTCGGTGAACGTGAGCCCCATCTCGAGAAGCTGGATCTGAGGGTCTTGCACGAAGACCTTGGGGCAGGGCGTTCAGCAGAACCCGATCGGCTGTCCGTTGACGTACACGGGGGGCATCTTGAGGTTGAGCTTGCGCTTCCGGATCGGACACAGATCGTTCCGCGAGACCGAGCCGTCGCCGTAGGTGACGTGCGGGGTGTCGGGATTCGCGTCCGCGTAGCGCGCCGGGGTCGGGGAGAGCAGCAGGCGGGCCGGCCGGTCGCTCTCGCACGAGGCGAGCGCGACGACGCCGAGCAGGACGATCCGCCTCCGGAATCCGGTGTTCGTCATGCGGCGCTGATCTTGAGGCCGTTCGCCGGACGGCGCCACCGCGGTTTGCGCGCAGCGGCGAAAGGGTCCCGGGAACTCCGGGCGGCCGATCCGGTCCCATTGTCAAAGACAAGACGACAGGAGGTTGCCCATGTTCGAAACCACGCTCACGGCCGAACCCACGGATTCGGACCGGAGACGCACGGCCGCCGTCACGGCGGCGGTCGGCGCGCACGTCGCCGTCGTCGCCACCCTCACCGCGATCTCGGCGATCACGGTGCCACCGGTCAACCCGCCCGAGCTGCCCCCCGTCATCTACATCTTCGTGCCGCCGTCGGATCTCCTGACACCCCGGGCGGAACCCTCTCCTCCGGCTCCGACGAGGGGAGTCCGCGAGCCGGAGCGGACGACCTCGGCCCCCGTGGCTCCCAAGCCCGCGCAGCCGCGTGTCGACGTCGCGCCGAGCCGCACTCCAGACACTCCGGCCGCCTCCGCGACGCCCGGGCCGGAGACCGGCGAGATCGGGGTTCCCGACGGGGATATCGGCGGCTTGCCGGACGGCATCCCCGGCGCCGACGGCCGCGGCGGAAGCGGCACCGCGGGCACCGGAGATCCGGGGCCCGTGGCTCTGCGGTCGGACATGGTGCCCCCGGTGCTCATCAAGCGCGTCGAGCCCGTCTACCCGATGGCGGCGCGGCTCTCCCGCCTCCCGGGGCGAGTCGTGGTCCAGGCGGTGGTCGGCACGGACGGATCGGTGGAGTCCGTCGAGGTGCTCTCCTCGACGAGCCCGCTGTTCGACGAGGCGGCGCGCGCGGCGGTGGTGCAGTGGCTCTATCGTCCGGCGTCGATGGGCGGCCGCCCCGTGCGCGTGTACTTCACGGTCGTCGTGTCGTTCGTGATCCGCTGAGGACCGTATACTGGCGGCGATGGACGCCCCGAGGGTCTTCACCGCGAGCCGGCTCACCTCGGGCAACCTCATCTTCCCGACGCGGATCGAGGTCACGCCGGAGCGTCTCGTCCGGATCAAGCCGCGCTGGATCGGCCGGAGCGAGGAGAGCATGCCGATCTCGAAGATCGCGTCGGTGGCGATCACCACCGGCCTGATCTTCTCGACGATCCGGATCGACTCCACGGGAAGCACCGTCCCGATCCTCTCCGCCGGTCATACGAAGGGCGACGCGATCGCGCTGCGCGACCTGATCCACTCTTACCAGGCCGCCCGCGCCAGCTGAATGATCCGCCGGTCCGACCTGTTAGACTCTCGCCTCGCGAACGCCCGCGGCCGGCCCCGGCCGCTGCGTGCGCTCGCCCGCAAATCCGAGGAGGCGCGATGCTGAAAGAGTTCAAAGAGTTCGCGATGAAAGGGAACGTGCTCGACATGGCGATCGGGGTCATCATGGGCGGAGCGTTCGGCAAGATCGTCAGCTCGCTCGTCGGCGACGTGCTCATGCCGCCCATCGGAAAAGCGATGGGCAATCTCGACTTTTCGAGCCTCTTTTTCTCTCTCGACGGAAAGTCGTACGCGTCGCTCGCCGC
>DATKHQ010000261.1:0-7999 GCA_035510175.1 Candidatus Sulfotelmatobacter sp.
ACGAGCAGCGCCGCA
The DNA here is from genome assembly GCA_035510175.1 of Candidatus Sulfotelmatobacter sp. Taxonomy (GTDB): domain Bacteria; phylum Acidobacteriota; class Polarisedimenticolia; order Polarisedimenticolales; family DASRJG01; genus DASRJG01. The sequence continues at coordinate 16 of DATKHQ010000261.1, forward strand.
TCCGCGACCGCGAGACCGGCCTTGGCGTCGGCGACGAAGGCGGCGTACCCCGGCGTGTCGATGAGATTGATCTTCGTGTTCCGCCACTCGAGGTGCGCCAGCGAGGTTTGCAGCGAGATCTTCCGCGAGATCTCCTCTTCGTCGAAATCCGTAGTCGTCGTGCCGTCGTCCACGCGGCCGAGGCGATTCACCGCTCCGGCGACGAACAGGAACGCCGAGGCCAAGGACGTCTTGCCGCAGTCCCCGTGTCCGATCAGGGCGACGTTGCGGATGTCCTGCGCGTCGTAAACCTTCATGGGCGACCCCCGAAGCGAAAGAGCGAAGGATAGCATGAAGGGGCGAAAACGAGCGTATTTCGGCCCCAATGCCGCCGGATTTCGCGCGGCGGCGTCTTGACCGGCGGAGGCGCGGAACCTACGTTTCGCGGCGAGTTACGGAAATCGGACGGGAGGAAGACTGCGGCCGTGATCGCGAGCTGCCCGACCTGCGGGACCCACTACAAACACGAGGCCCCGGTGGCCCCGGTCCGCATGCGTTGCGGCCGCTGCGCGTCCTCGATCGACATCTCGGCGCTGCGACCGTACCGAATCGTGGAGCCCACTTCGACCGCGCGCGTGCACAGCGCACGGGGCGCCGCGCGTCTTCCAGGGCCATTCGACGTGCCGGCGGCCGCCGCCACACCAGGGCCGGAGGTCCGCGTGCCCGTCCTACACCCGGCGCCGCCCGTAGCCGAAGCACGGCCGGATCCGGCGATGCCCGTGAAATCGTGGGACCATCACGAGCCGATCCCCGCGGCGCCGGCCCCGGCGGAATGGTCGGAGCCGGTGGAGGCGATGGAGGATGCGCCGCCATCGGGACCGGCCCGATCCTGGGACGCCGATTCGAATCCGCGACCGGAGGAGGAGTCGATTCTGACGACGCTCGGCTTGTGGGGGTTCGGCGGCGCGGTGCTGGGCACCGGCGCGAGCTGGACGCTCGGCGGATCGACCACCCTGGGGGCGTCGATCGGCGGCGTGGGCGGGCTCACGATCGCCTGGATCTGGTTGAAATGGGCAGCTCGACGCTAGCCCCGCCGGCGGCGGCCCCGCCGGCACGATCCCCGGCTGCGCCGGCCGTGCCGAGCGAGCGCGGGTGCTGCCCGCGCTGCGGTGAGACCGGAGGCATCCGCTTCGCAATTCCGACGCCGAGCTTCGGCGGACGGATGCTCTACCGCTGCGGACGGTGCGGCACGCGAGTCGCGGACGCCGCGGGCGGCGCGCAGATCGTGTTCACGTGCGAGGGGTGCGGCCTCCCGTTCCTGGCGGGGGCGCTCCTCGCGCATGGCGACCAGCGCTGCGCGGACTGCACTGCCGGCCGGATGCCGCCGGAGCTTCCCGACCGTGAGGTCTCGCAGGCCGCGGAGAACGAGGTGCGTGCCGCCCTATCGACACGCTGGCGATTCGTGACGGGCCCGGCGCTGCAGTCGTACCTCGACCGCATTGCCCGGCAGGTCGGCGCCCGCGTCGAGGGCGCCCCCGCGGGCTTGCGCGTGGTGCTCGTCGACGCGGCCGAGCACAAGGCGCTGGCGTTGCCCTCGGGAACGCTGCTCGTCAGCACGGGGCTGCTCGCGTTCCTCGAGGACGAGGCGGAGCTCGCCTTCGTGCTCGGGCACGAGATCGCGCATGCCGGCTGTGGCGAGGCGGCGGTCCGCCTCGTCCGTCTCGGCTTCGAGGCCACCGCGCGCGAGCGCGGCGCGTCGGACGGCGTGAGCTGGAGCGAAGCGGCGGTCGACCTCATCCGCCTGGGCTACGGCCGCAAGCGCGAGCGCGACGCCGACGCCCGCTCCCTCGACGCGCTCCTCGCTCTCGACTACGACGCCGCATCCGCGATCCGCTACCTGCGGCGGCTCGCCGAGGCGGGTCTGCGCGGCGAGACCGCGGTGGTCGAGTCGCTCATCGCGCACCCGACGCCCGCCGACCGCATCCGCCGGATCGAGCGGACGCTCTACACGCGCGTCGGCGTGCCGGCCGACCCCCGCGTCAACCGTGAGGTGTTCCGCAGGGCCGCCGGGAAGGCCGTGCTCGGGTCGCGCCTGATGCGAGCGGATCTATACGCGCCCGAAGCGCCCTCTTGGAGCGCGGGCGGGTCACGGACCAAGTCCTTCCTGACGCATCGGAAGGCGCTCTGGGCGGCCGCCGGTCTGATCGCGGTCGGCACGGTCTTGCTCCTGCTCCTGCGCTGAGCGGTATCCTGTCCCGGTGCGGTGCACCGCGACGTCTCCCCGAGCGCTCAAGGACTGTCTCGAAGCCCTCGCCGAGCGGTACGACGAGCGGTTTCTCGACACGGACCCCGTCGGGATCGTCCGCCGGTACGACCGGCCCGAGGACCGGGAGATCGTCGCGTTCCTGGCCGCCGGCCTGGCCTACGGCCGCGTGGCATCGATTCGCGGGAGCCTCGAGCGGCTCGTCGCGATCCTCGGGGCGCGGCCGTCCCGGTTCGTCGATGCGTTCGACCCATCGCGCGACGCCCGGCGGTTCGACGGCTTCACGCACCGCTTCCATGCGGGGAGCGACGTTGCGCTCTACCTCGGGCTGCTCGCGCGCGCGAAGGCCTCCGCCGGGAGCCTGGAAGCGTTCTGGCTTCGCGGCGCTCCCTCCGGGACGTCCGGCACGATCGGCGAGGCGCTCGATGCGTTCGGGCAGCGGCTGTTCGCCCTCGATCCGCGAGCCACCGATCGCGTGCGGTTCTTCCTGCCGCTCCCGCGGAGCGGTTCGGTATGCAAACGATCGTGCCTGCTCCTGCGGTGGCTCGTGCGCCCGGATGACGGGGTCGATTGCGGCGTGTGGACGCGGGTCGGACGGGAGCGGCTCGTGCTTCCCCTCGACACCCACCTGATCCGCGTGGTGAAGGCTCTCGGGTGGACGCGCCGGAAGAGCCCGGGCTGGGGGATGGCCCTCGAGGCGACGGCGCGCCTCAGGCTGCTCGACCCCGGCGATCCTGTGCGCTTCGACTTCGCCCTCTCGCGCCTCGGTATTCTCGGTCTCGTGCGCGCCCGCCGCGGCCGGCTGCGACGGGGCGCGATCGAGGCCGCGCTTGCGGCCTCCGCGGCGGGGCCCCGGTCATGAGCATCCCGTGCCTGGGCGCTCACATGTCGATCTCGGGCGGGATGACGCGGGCGATCGAGCGCGCCGTCTCTGTCGAGGCGACGGCGCTCCAGGTGTTCGTCAAGTCGTCGAACCAGTGGGCGGCGCGGCCGTTCGGCGCCGGCGAGGCCGAGGACTATCGCCGCGCCTCCCGCGACGCGCGGCTCGATCGTCACACGCTAGCGCACGCGTCGTACCTGATCAATCTCGCCTCTCCCGACGATGCGCTCTGGAAAAAGTCGGGCCGGGCGCTCGCCGAGGAGCTCGCCCGCTGCACGGCTCTCGACATCCCGTGGCTCGTCGTCCACCCGGGGGCGCACGTCGGCTCGGGCGTCGACGCCGGGATCGATCGCGTGGTGACGGCCTCGAAGGCGGCTCTGGACGAGGCGGGTGCTACGGGAGCGGGGATCCTGTTCGAGACGACCGCGGGGCAAGGGTCCACGCTCGGCGCCCGGTTCGAGGACCTGGGGCGTCTTGTCGCCGGTGTCGCGAGGAAGAGCCGGGTAGGGATCTGCTTCGACACCTGCCACGTGCTCGCGGCCGGGTACGAGTTCCGCAACCCGGAGTCGTACGCGGCGACGATGAAGGCCCTCGACGAGGCTGTCGGCCTCGACCGTCTCAAGGCCTTCCACCTGAACGACTCGAAGGGGGATCTCGGAAGCCGGCTCGACCGCCACGAGCACATCGGCAAAGGGAAGGTCGGTCTCACGGCCTTCGGGATGATCCTGAAGGACACGCGATTCTCCGATCTCCCGATGATCCTCGAGACGCCCAAGGACGAGGATCTCGCCGAGGACCGGATGAATCTCGGCGTCCTGAGATCTCTCGCCGCCGCATGAAGGCGTCGGATTTCGACTACGAGCTTCCGGAGGATCTGATCGCGCAGGAGCCCTCGCGGGCGCGGGATGCCTCGCGGCTGATGGTCCTCCGCGGCGACGCGATCGCCCACTCTCGCTTCGCGAATCTGCCCGAGGAGCTTCGTTCCGGCGACCTGCTCGTGCTGAACGACACGAAGGTCCTCCCCGCGCGTCTGCTCGGCCGGAAGCCGACCGGAGGCGCGATCGAGCTCCTGCTCGTCGAGCCGATCGAGGGCACGGACGCAGGGCCGGTGTGGCGCGCGCTGCTGGGCGGTGCGGGATCTCTCGCCCCGGGAACGCGCCTCGAGTTTCCCGGGGGGCTCACGGTCGTGCCGCTCTCGCGTGAGGAGTCGCTCTGGCGCGTCCGGCTCGAGTGCTCCGGCGGAGATCCGATGAGCGTCGTCGAGCACCACGGGATCATGCCGCTCCCGCCGTACATCAAGCGCGCTCCCGGCGACGCGCGCGCGGACGTGGACCGCGAGCGGTACCAGACCGTCTACGCGAGGGTCCCCGGAGCGGTCGCCGCGCCGACGGCGGGACTGCACTTCACCGACGCGCTCCTCCGAACGCTCCGCGACCGCGGCATCGAGACGGCGGCGCTCACCCTCCACGTAGGCCTCGGCACCTTTCTGCCGCTTCGCACCGAGACGATCGAGGAGCACGTGATGCACGAGGAGGCGTACCGGCTCCCCGAGGCCACCGCGGACGCGATCGCAAGGGCGCGCTCCCGCGGCGGCCGGATCGTCGGGGTCGGCACCACGGTCGCGCGCACGCTCGAGACCTGCGCCGACGGGACCGGCGGGGTTCGCCCGGGGGCGGGGCGCTCGTCGCTGTTCGTCTATCCTGGCTACCGCTTCACCGTCGTGGATGCGCTCGTGACCAACTTCCATCTTCCGAGGTCGACGCTGCTCCTGCTGGTCTCGGCGTTCGCCGGGACCGATCGGATCCGCGCCGCGTACCGCGAGGCCGTCTCCGAGCGCTACCGGTTCTACTCGTACGGCGACGCGATGCTCGCGAGCCGGGCGTGAGCGGGACGTTCGGCTTCGCCCTTACCCGAACCGACGGGGCCGCCCGCCTCGGAAGGATGCAGACCGCGCACGGTGCCACCGAAACGCCGGCCTTCATGCCGGTCGGCACGCAAGGCGCCGTCAAGGGCGTGACGCCGGCGGAGCTCCTGGCCTGCGGCGCGCAGATCGTCCTGTCGAACACCTACCACCTGGCCCTGCGGCCCGGACACGAGCTGATCCGGGACCTCGGCGGGCTTCACCGGTTCATGGGGTGGGACGGGCCGATCCTGACGGACTCCGGCGGATTCCAGGTGTTCTCGCTCGAGGGGCTCAGACGGATCGACGAGGATGGGGTGACGTTCCGCTCGCACCTCGACGGCTCGACGCACACGCTCACCCCCGAGTCGAGCATGGCGATACAGACCGCGCTCGGCTCGGACGTGGCCATGGTCCTCGACGAGTGTCCGCCGCTTCCGGCCGCGCGCGAGACGGTCGAAGCGGCGGTGGCGCGCACGACACGCTGGGCGAGGCGCTCGCGCGACGCGTACGACGGGCCGGGCGTTCCATTCGGAATCGTCCAGGGGGGGACGTACGCGGACCTCCGCGACGCGAGCGTCCGGGACCTCGTCGCTCTCGACTTTCCGGGGTACGCGATCGGCGGCGTGAGCGTCGGCGAGCCTCCGGAGGCGATCGCCCGCATGGCGCGGCACACGGCACCCCAACTTCCCGAGGACCGCCCGCGCTACCTGATGGGGGTCGGGCGTCCCGAGGATCTCGTCGAAGCGGTGGCCGCCGGCGTCGATCTGTTCGATTGCGTCATGCCGACCCGCAACGCGCGGAACGGGACGCTGTTCACCAGCGAGGGCCGGATCAACATCAAACGGGAGGAGTTCCGGCGCGACCCGCGGCCGCTCGACCCGGCCTGCGCGTGCGAGACTTGCCGGACCGCCTCGCGCGCGTATCTCCGCCACCTCTATGTCTCGAACGAGATCCTCGCCTCCCGGTACAACACCATCCACAACCTGGCCTACTACCTGGGCCTGATGGCGAAGATGCGGGACGCGATCGCCGCAGGAGCGTTCGCTTCGTTCCGGGAGGCGTTCCTTGCCACCCGCTAGCGACCTCGTCTTCGTCGGCGACGTGCACCTCGACCGCGGCGATCCGGATCTCGGCGCGTTCCTGGACTACCTCCGCGGCCTCGCCGCGAGCGCGCGCCGCATCGTCTTCATGGGCGACCTTTTCAACCTCTGGATCGGCGAGCCCGATCTCGAGCAGGAGCACCATCGCTCCGTCGCCGAGCTCCTGCGGGCGCTTCGAAAGGGAGGAACCGAGATCCACTATCTCGAGGGAAACCGGGATTACCGGATCGCGCGCCGCCACGCACGCGACCTCTTCGACGCCGCGACCCCGGACGGCCTCGACGAGACCTGGGGCGGCACCCGCGTCTTCGCCGCGCACGGAGATCTCGTCAACGTCGACGATCGCCAGTATCGGACGTGGCGCCGCCTCTCGCGCTCGAACCTCGCGTGGGCGGTGTTCAAGGCGATCCCGCGGAAACGCCGCTTCGCCTGGGCCGAGCGGATGGAGCGCTCGATGCGCGCGACCAACCTCGATCAGAAGAGGGCGTTCCCCGACGACCTGGCGCGCCGCTACGCCTCGCCGTACTTCGCCAGGGGATACGACGCCGTCGTGCTCGGCCACTTCCACCTGGAGCGCGAGCTCGGCCCCGGAATCCCCGGAAGCCGCGGGCGCGTCTTCGTCCTGCCCGAGTGGAAGGGGAGCCGCCGGCACCTGCGCGTCACGGCGAGCGGGGAGATGCGCTTCGAGAGCGCGTGACGCGCGCCGGCTACTTCACGCCCGTCAGGGGCTCGGTCTCCGGCGGCGTGGCCCCTCGCGGGGGCTCGGTCTTGGCGGCGCCCTCGCCTTCGTGCCCGCCCGTCTCGATCGTCCGGATCATCGCGCGGCGGTCGAGCGGGTGGAAGCGGTCGGCCGCCTCGAGCAGTGACTTCGCGGTACTGCGCGGGAAGGCGACGACCTCGACGCGAGGCCCCATCCCCTTGACCCGCTTGACCAGCGACGTGAAGTCGCCGTCCCCCGACACCAGGACGACGACGTCGAGCTTGCCGGCCATGTCGAGGATGTCGAGCGCCATCTCCATGTCCCAGTCGCCCTTCATCGAGCCGTCCGAGCGGACCTTGAGCGTCTTCCGGCGAACCTCGATGGCGCGCTGCTGGAGCATCGCGATGAACCCCGACTGGTCGATCTCCTTCGACTCCACCACGTAGGCGGTCGCCTGGATCAGGCGGCGGTCGAGAACGCTCGCCGCGAGCAGGGCGTCGAAATCGAGCTTTCCCTTGAGCTGCCGGGCGGCGTAATACATGTTCTGGACGTCGATGAAGACGCCGACCCGCTCGGGCTCGCCCTTCTTGCGGGCGGCCGAGCGGACCGCCTTGGGGGACGACTCCACCGCGGCGCGCGCCGCCTGGATCTCTGCCGCCATCTCCTCGAGGCGCTTGGCCTGGTCGGCCAGGTCCTTGCGGCGCTCGCGGCGGAGCGCGGCGATGTCCTTCTGCAGCTCGCCGAGGGTGCCTACGATCGGAGAGAGCGTTTCCGGGGCGAGGCTCGTCTCCGCGGGGGGGGCATCGAGCATTTTTTCCAGCCGGTGCGCGAGCTTGCGCTGCTCCGCGGCCAGCCGCTTGACCGAGCGGTCGAGCTCGTCCGCCGCTGGCGGATTCGCGGGAGCGGAGGCAGGTGCCTCGCGGCCTCCCTTTTGCTGTCTCAAGTCGTCGACTTCCTTGCGCAGCCGCTCGGCGAGCATGCGCGCCTCGGCCAGCTCCCCTTTGCGCTGCATCAAGTCGCGCTTGTACGTCTTCTCGACGTCCCTCGTCTTGGCGATCTGCCCCTCGAGGTAGCGGATCTTCTTCTGGAGCTCCGCGGTCTTCTTTCGCAGCCGCTGCGCCTCCCGCTCCGGGGGCTCGTCCGTGGGTGCTTTCGGCTC
>DATKHQ010000262.1:0-3705 GCA_035510175.1 Candidatus Sulfotelmatobacter sp.
GGAGCAGATACGCCAGCTCGCGGCCCGTCAGGTCGTGGAGCTTCCGGTTCTCCTCCCGGTCGAGCTTTCCCCAGATCGTCCGCTGGTAGAGCCACAGCATGTACACGGCGCCGAGCACCATGCCGGTCGCCCCGAGCACCGCCCAGACCTTCCACTCGAGACGGAACGCGCCCACCAGGATCGTCCACTCTCCGGTGAAGCCGTTCCCCGGAATCAGCGGCATGCCGATTGACGAGAGCGTCATCACCATGAACACGACGGCGAACCACGGCATCACGGAGACGAGACCTCCGTAGTCCTCGAGCCGGCGGGTGTGCGTGCGCTCGTAGACGACCCCGACCAGGAGGAACAGCGCGCCCGTCGAGATCCCGTGGTTGATCATCTGGAAGACGCCGCCGGCGAGCCCCTGATAGTTCAGGGCGAACACGCCGATCATGCAGAACCCCAGATGGCTCACCGACGAGTACGCGACGAGCTTCTTCCAGTCCTTCTGCACGAGGGCGACCATCGCGCCGTAGATCACGCCGATCACGCACAGCGCCAGCACCCAGGGCGCGAACCGGCGCGTCGCATCCGGCATCATCGGGAGGCTGAAGCGCAGGAACCCGTACGTCCCCATCTTGAGGAGCACGCCGGCCAGGATGACGGACCCGGCCGTCGGGGCCTCCACGTGCGCGTCCGGAAGCCAGGTGTGGAACGGCCACATCGGCACCTTGATCGCGAAGCCCACGAAGAACGCGAGCCACACCCACGTCTGGAGGGGCATCCAGTCCGTCCATGTCCCCATGCCCTGCAAGACGCGGATGTCGAACGTGTAGTCCCCCGAAAGCGCGCCGTGATGGAAGTAGAGCGCGAGGATCCCGACGAGCATCAGCACGGAGCCGAGCAGGGTGTAGAGGAAGAACTTGACCGACGCGTAGATGCGGCGCGGGCCTCCCCAGATCCCGATGAGGAAATACATCGGGATCAGCATGACCTCCCAGAAGATGTAGAACAGGAACGTGTCGAGGCTGACGAACACGCCGAGCATCCCGGTCTGGAGGATGAGCAAGTAGGCGTAGTACTCCCGGTGGCGCGTGTGGATCGCGGACCACGAGGACAGCGCCGCGAGGAATCCGAGCACTGTGGTGAGCAGGACGAGGAGCATCGAGATCCCGTCGACGCCGACGATGTAGCGGACGTTCAGGGACGGGATCCACGCCACGTCCCGCACGAACCGGAAGCCGTACGCATCGGATGCCGCAGCGCTCCAGGAGAACCACAGCGGCAAGCTGACGATCAGGTCGAGCGCCGCGACCGCGGTGCCGACCTGCGCCACGAGCGCCGGCCGCGCCTTCGGCAGGGCCAGGCACACGACCGCCCCGAGCAGGGGCAGGAAGGTGACGACATCGAGAAGATGCGACCCGAACGGGTTCATCCCGTCTCACACCTCGTGTGCGAACGAGCGCAGCCGGCGCGAAGCGTCAGACGCTACCACATCGGAAGAAGTCGGGTAAGGGCGCGCGCGGATCGAGCCGGTCGGGATCAGCTCGAGGTCTTGGCCTTGAGCGCGCTGAGCACGTCCCAGACGCGGTCGCTGTACCCCATCGGGATCGACGCGGCGACGTCGCGCCGGGTTTCCACGAAGCTCGGGCCGCTGCAATACGCCGCGAGCGCCGCGTCGGGGTCGCCGAAGCGGTCGAGGAGCTGGCGCAGATAGTACGTCCCGAGCGTCACGTTCATCTCGGGATCGAACAGGAGATCCTCGCCGGTCCACTCGAGCCCGAGATCGGCCGCGAGCCCTGCCGCGGTGTCCGCCTCGAGCTGCATGAGCCCCTTCGCGCCCGCCGCCGACACCGCCTTCGGGTCGAACTGGCTTTCCACCTGGATCACGGCGAGCACGGTCAGCGGATCGACCCCGAAGCGCGCCGCCTGCCGGCGGACGATCGGGAGCACGGATGCGGCCGCCTGCTTGGGCGACCCCGGGAAGACGTCGTCGGCATCGCGGAGCAGGCGGTCGGTCCAGTCCGGCGCCAGCAGGGACGGCGCGCCGCTCGAGACGGCCGGAGTCGGCGCCGGGACCGAGCCCGATTGGACCCCTGCGAACAGGCCGGCCACGACGATCCAGCTGAGGACCGACAGCACGGCCAGTGTCCGGACGACGATCCGCATGGGGGCAGCGTACGGGCTCGGTCCGGCGACGGTCAACCCCGGAAAATAACCAAATAATTCTATTACTTCTATTTCTTTTGGGGTGGGGATCGCCGTTCGGAGGCTTTTCCGCCGGAAGGATTTTCCAACTTCGCGTCGAGGGCGGGGGGAGCCACTCGGAACGAGACCCGCCCGCCCGACCTGCGCAGACGGTAGACTTTCTCGCCTCGCGCCAAAGACTTGCCGCCGTCCGACCCGTCGATCACCGTCTCGCCGGGAAAGCGCGAGGCCAGGCACCGGCCCAGGGCGTACTCCATGTCCTTCGCGTCCTCCTCGGTCGCGAACACCGACGTCCAGACCGTGGCGCCCTCCTCCGGCTTGCCGGGTGCCTCGAGCCGGAAGACGGCATCCCCGACCCAGCCATCGCCGGCGATCATCCCCAGGTTGTCCTTGCCGGTCTCGAGGGACACCAGCGTGATGATTCCCTGCTCGCCGAGGGAGTCGCGGTCGGCGACCTCGAGCCCCGACCCCGATGGAATCTGAGGGGGCGCGATCTCCGCGGGATCGGCGGGCGGCCGGTCGAGGTGCAGCACGTCACGCGTGGTCATCCGCCGCTTGCGCTCGACTCCGAGGCGGCTGAACTCGCCTGACTTCACCAGCGCCGCCGCCTGCGCGAACCCGTCGAGATAGGCGAACTCGAGAAGCGAGGCGACCGAGGCCGACGAGGTCCTCACGGACTCCGGCACGAGCCGCCCGCCGAGGGCGTCGTCCGGGCGGAGCTTCCCGCCGACCACCTCCGATTCGAGTTCCACCCCGCTGAACAGGAAGATCAGCGCGGCGAGGTTCGCACCCCCTTCCGACAGCGCGGCGCGCGCGAGCAAGGCGTCGGTGGTCGGCGGGGCGGGCCACGCCGGGAGATCGAGGAGGAGGTGCGCGGCATAGTGCGCCACCACCACCTCGTCCGGAGCCACGCCCGTCGCGAGCATCACGGACGACGCCTCGTCGGTGCTCGGGTCGGCCTTCCCTTCCCCCTCCCCCAGGCGCGCGGGGTCGACGAGCAGCCGCCGGCCCTCGGCGTCGAGGCCGATGCCGTCGAGATCGGCGGCGAGGGCGGTGACGAGCTCGCCGGGAGCGGTGCCCGTACCCAGGCCGAGATCCTTCCACGCGCGGCCGCGCGCGAGCGCCGTCGGCTCGGGAAGCCAGCGCGCCGCACGCGCCTTCGCCTCGGCCTGGCGCGACGCCGCGTCGGCGCGCACGCCGACGAGCGGGACGGCGGCGCGCACGCGCGTCAGATCGGAGATCCGGTCGGCGACGACGCGCACCGCCTGCAGCAGGTGCGTGTCCGCGCCCTTCACCGGCGTCTGTGGCGATGCCGGCGGCGACGGAGCAGTCGCCGCCGGCGCGGGCTCGTCGGCGATTCCCGGCGCGGCGAGCATCGCCGCGAGGAGCATCGCCGGAAGGAGGGAGGCGCGCGGGACCCGCGACCTCATCGCAGCGGGGGCTCGGAGAGCACGACGACGCGATCGCCCGGTGCTAGGTGCTCGCGGGCGGTGGTCCCGGCGGCGAACTCGATCA
>DATKHQ010000263.1:0-17547 GCA_035510175.1 Candidatus Sulfotelmatobacter sp.
GGCAGGGGGAGATCCCGCACCGCGCGACCGGGGCGCTCGTCTCCGACCGTCCCGGGCGAGCGACCGCGCATGCGATCGAGCATCTTCAGGAGCGCGGCACGATGATGATCGCGCCCGGGGACCAGGTCTACGAGGGGATGATCATCGGCGAGAACGCGCGGGCCAACGATCTCGACGTGAACATCACCAAGGAGAAGAAGCTGACGAACATGCGCGCGTCGGGGTCGGACGACGCGGTCCGCCTCGTGCCGCCCCGGACGCTCAGCCTCGAGCAGGCGCTCGAGTTCATCAAGGACGACGAGATGGTCGAGGTCACACCCAAGGCGTTTCGTCTCCGCAAGAAGGTTCTCGCGATGGTGCGGCGCGCGCGGAAGTCGTAAACCCGATCTCGTCAGGGCCCGGCGCGAAGCGCTTGTTGGGCGCGCAGGGCCGGCTCGTAGCGCGGCGTCACCGAGAGAACCGACGCGATCAGCTCACGAGCGCCCGCGACGTCGCCGCGGTGGGCACGCAGGAGGGCGGCGCTGGTCCAGGCCGCGGGCCTCAGGTTCGGCGCCCGGCGCCCCGCCTCGAGATACGCCGCCTCGGCGGCATCGAATCCGCCCCGCATCCGCAGGGCCTCCGCGCGCTGCAGCATCGCCTCCGCCGCTCCCGGCCGCTCGGCGAGGTAGCGGTCGAGGCGCAAGAGCGCGTCGTCGACGCGGCCGTCCTTGAGCTCGGCGCGGGCCAACTCCACCTCCGCGCCGCCGTGACCGGGGGCGGCGGCGACCACCGCCTCGAGGTCGGCACGCGCGGCGGCGGGGTCGCTCGCGAGCTTCGAGAGCGCCCGCCGGTACCGGGCATCGAGCTCCCCGGGGCGGATGGCGAGCAGTTCGTCCCAGTCCGTGGGACGGTACGGCGGCCGCTCGCGTACCGGCGGGCGCCGGAGGAGCAAGCGGGCGATCGCGCTCGCGCGCCCGGGTGCGAGCAGGGGCGCCCGGGTCGCGAGCGCCACGTCGGCCCAGAGTGCTTTGAGCGCGGGATCGGCGAGGTGGTCTTCTCCCGTCGCGATCGTCGCGAGGTAGCCGGCCGGGACCGCGCGCTCGAAGTGCCCGATCCGCCAGTCGGACCCCGGTGCCGCGAACGGCGGCGGGGCCCGCCGCACCATCGGCAGACGGGCGAGGAACGGGTCCGCGAGGGCCAGCGTGTCGACGATGTGCGTCGCCGGTCCCGCGAGGTAACCGGCGAATCCGATCGCATCGAGCGTCGCGATGGTCGCATGCGCCGCCTTCAGATCGAGTCCAGCGCGGACGAAGCTCAAGGCGGTGGTCGGCCGCCCGGGCTCGGGGCTCCCGTTCCACGCGCCCGCGTAAGCGAAGTAGAACCCCCGCTCGTCGGCGATGCCGTGCGCTCCGACGGCGATGGGGGCCCGGTCCCCGTACGTCGGCCCGGACAGGACGGTGGCCCGCGCAAACGGCAGGCCGAGGACCGCGATCCCCGCGGCCGCCGCGAGCCGCACCCGGCGACTGGAGGGAAGACCGGTCTCGGCGAGGAGCACCACGGAGAGCGCGAGCGCCGGGGTCAGGAAGCGGCCGGTCATGAAATCACCACCGATCGAGACGACGTAGGCGAGGTGGAGCGCGATCCCGGCAGCGAGCGCGCGGGCGGCCCGCCCGCCGCGCAGGACGCCGGCGGCCGCTCCCGCGGCGATCACGACGAGCGTGATCGGGTCGCGGCGGAGCGAATCTCCGAGGTAGGCGAGCCCCTGCAGCGCCAGCTCCCCCCTCGGGACCCCGCTGCCGAGCTTCGCGAGCGCGGTGTTGGGAACGAGCGCCCCGTAATAGACGAGCGAGAAAGCCTCCCAGAGGAGCCACGGCGAGAGACCGGCGGCGAGCCGGCGGACGTCGGTGCTTCGGTAGCGCGAGGTCGCGAGGGCGGGAAGGACGAGCACGACCGCATCGGGACGGGTGAGCGCGAGGCCGGAGACGAGCGCGCCGGCGGCCGCGGGCGGGACGCGGGAGTCGCGGCTCGAGTCGAGGGTCACCATCGCGAACCCGAAGAGCAGAAGATGGGTCAGGGGGTTCTCGAGCCCCGAGGTCGAGAAATCGACGTACGCCTTCGAGAAGGTCAGCGCCGACAGCACCAGCGCGGCGCGCACCGGATCGTGCCGGTAGCGCCAGGCGATGAGCCCCGCGCCTGCGAGCGAGACGACGAGGCCCGCCGCGAGCGCGCTGGCGAACGGCGCGCGCGTCGCCGCGTAGAACAACGTGACCACGCCGAGCCACAGCGGGTGCGTGAAGGCCTGCACCCGCTCCGCGACGTTCCACCGGAGACCGTAGCCGGCGAGCAGGTTGTCGATCGTGCGGAGCGTGATGAACGCGTCGTCGGTCACCCACGCCGTGCGCGCCAGCGCCACGCCGAACAGGAGGGCGGCCGCCGCTAGGGCGGCCGCACCGAAGCCTTTCCGCGCCGCCCGAACGGTGGGGACCACCCCGGGATTATAGGCGGCGGCCGTGTGATACTTTGCCGACGCGTCGGGTGGTCGGCGCAGCGGAGCGTCGCCGTGCAGCCCCTGGAGTTCTTGCGCTACACCTACGGTCCCTTCGCCGAGAACACCTACCTCGTCGTCGGGCCGAATGGCCGGAGCGCGATGATCGTCGACCCGGGGCTCGAGTCCGAGCCGGTGCTCGACGAGGCGGCGCGACGCGACCTCGCGATCGCGCTGATCGTCAACACGCACGGCCATCTCGATCACGTCGCCGGCAACGCGTTCTTCAAGCGCGAGACCGGGGCGCCGCTCGCGATTCATGCCGCCGATCTCCCGTACCTCGCCGCCGTTCGCGCGCAGGCGGAGCTCTACGGCCTCGACGCGGAGGACTCTCCCGAGCCCGACGTGCTCCTCGCCGAGGGGCTGCCCCTCGCCTTCGACGGAACGGAGTTCGAGATCCTGCACACGCCCGGGCACACGCCCGGCGGCGTCTGCTTGCGCCGCGGCGACCAGATGCTAGTCGGGGACACCCTGTTCCGCGGCTCGGTCGGGCGCACCGACCTCCCGGGAGGCGACTGGGACACGCTCGTCCGCTCGATCCGGGCCAAGCTGTTCGCGCTGCCGGACGGCGTGCGGTGCTACCCGGGACACGAGGCTGAGACCACGATCGGACGCGAGCGCGCCTCCAATCCGTTCGTCGGCGACGCCGCCGCGGGGATCCTGCGATGAGCCCGGGGGTTCTCGCCGGGCTCGCCGCCGCCGCCGCGGCGCTCGGCGGGGCGGTCGGGTGGTTCCTGAACAACCGGCTCGGAGCCGCGAGCGTGGAGGCGGCGAAGCTGCGGGCCGACGAGGCGCTGCGCGCCGCGCATCGCGAGGCGGAGAACATCAAGAAGCAGTCGGTCGTCGAGGCGCGCGAGCAAATCCTCCGGGAGAAGACGAAGGCCGAAGGGGACATGCGCTCGCGCAAGGGCCAGATCGCCAAGCGTGAGCGCGAGCTCAAGCAGCTGCAGGAGTCCCTCGGCGAGATGGAGGCGGAGGTGCTGCGCCAGCGCGAGGCGGTGCACGAGACCGAGAAGGAGATCGCCTCCCGCGAGGTCGAGCTGGCCAAGGGCCGCGAGGAGCTGGAGGGGCTGGTCCACGAGGAGAACGCGCGCCTGGAGCGGACCTCCGGCCTGACGCGCGACGAGGCGCGCCGCCAGCTCCTCGTCAACCTCAAGGCCGACGTCCGGTTCGAAGCGGCGGGGCTGGTCAAGGAGATCAAGGACGAGGCCCAGCGCGGAGCGGAGGGCGAGGCGCGGAAGATCATCGCGCTCGCGATGGAGCGGATGGCGTCGGATCTGTCCGCCGAGCGGACCGTCACGCACTTCGCGCTCCCCCCGGGGGGGCAGATGCGAGGGCGGATCATCGGCCACGAGGGGAAGAACATCAAGGCGTTCGAGCAGGTCACCGGGATCCAGCTCCTGCTCGACGAGGCCGGCGAGTCCGTGCAGCTGTCGGGGTTCAACCCGGTCCGGCGCGAGATCGCGCGCCGCGTCCTCGAGATGCTTCTCAAGGACGGCAACGTGCACCCGAAGCGGATCGAGGAGCTCACCCGCCGGAACGAAAGACGTCTCGACGACGAGATGCGCAAGGCGGGCGAGCAAACCCTGAAGGAGATGGAGATCAAGGGCGTTCAGCCGGAGATGACCGCGCTGCTCGGCCGCCTGATGTACCGGACCTCCTACGGGCAGAACGTGCTGATGCACTCGAAGGAGGTCGGCTTCCTCACCGGGATGATGGCCGCCGAGCTCCGCCTCGACGAGAAGCTCGCGCGCCGCGCCGGGCTGTTCCACGACATCGGCAAGGCGGTCGACTACGAGCGCGAGGGCACGCACCCCGAGATCGGGGCCGAGGTCGCCACGCGCTGCGGCGAGAACTGGGAGGTCGTCAACGCGATCGCGGCGCACCACGAGGACGTCGAGGTGACCACTCCGCTCACCGTGCTCGTCGCGGCGGCCGATGCGCTGTCGGGAGCGCGCCCGGGCGCGCGCCGGAAGAGCGCGGGAGAGTACGTGCGTCGCATCGAGCAGCTCGAGGGGCTCGCCAACGCGATGGACGGTGTCGAGCAATCCTATGCGCTCCAGGCGGGCCGGGAGATCCGCGTCATCGCGAACACCGAGATGGTCGACGACGCGCGGATCGACCTGCTCGCGACCGACCTCGCCGCCCGTATCCAGTCCGAGATGGACTTCCCGGGGAAGATCAAGGTGACCGTCATCCGGGAGCTGCGGACGCAGGACACCGCCCGCTAGTGACTCCGTTCCCCACCCTGCTGCTCGCCACCGCCGCGGCGACGGCCGCGTTCCACACGCTGATCCCCGATCACTGGCTCCCGTTCGTCCTCGTCGGCAGGGCCCGCCGCTGGAGCGCGGCCACGACCGCGCTCGTCTCCGGGCTCTCGGCGCTCGTCCATACCGGACTCTCGGTCGCGCTCGGCCTCGCGGGCCTGGCGATCGGGGAGGGGTCCGCGCGGTTGCTCGGGGAGCGGCTCGAGCGCGCGAGCGCCTACCTGCTCATCGTGTTCGGCGCGGCGTACGCGGTGTGGGCCTGGCGGAAGGGCGGGCACTTCCATCCGGGGGGCGCGCGGCTCCATCGCACCGGCGAGAGCGCCTGCGACGGGAGCGAGGAGGGGGTCAACCCAGAGCACCTGCACTACCACGCGGACGAGGGGTGGATCCCCGCCCGCGCCGGGAAGAGCGCCTGGAGCCTGGCGCTGATCGTCGGCCTCAATCCCTGCGTGCTCGTCCTGCCGATCATGGTCGCGACCGCGGAGCGGGGCGCCGCCACGGTCGCCCTGGTCACCGCCGCGTACAGCGTCACCACCGCCGTGCTCATGGTGAGCCTGTCGGTCGCGGGCGTCGTGGGCGCCCGCCGGATTCCGGTGCCCGCGGCCTCGCGCTACATGGAAGCCGCCAGCGGAGCCCTCATCGCCGCGGCCGGCGTCGTGTTCCTTCTCTTGACGCCGTGACGGGCCCTCAGCGGGCCGCCCGCCGGGACGCTCCCTTCGTCGGTCTCACCTGGCGGATGACGGCGACGACGGTCTGGTCGTCGTCGCGTCGCTCGGAGCCGGAGTGCGCGCGCACGGCGGCGAAGATCGCGTCGACCACGTCCCGTGCCACGGTCCACGCCGATCCGGCGATCAGCGCCTTCAGGCGCTCCATGCCGAACGCCTCGTCCGCTGCGTCGACGGCTTCCGGGATCCCGTCGGTGTAGGCGACGAGGATCGAGCCGGGGGCGAGCGTCTCGTACCCGCGCTCGTACTGCGACGTCGGGTTCGGCCCGAGGATCATGCCGCCGCGGGAGAGCTCGCGGAAGCTCGTCCCGTCCCACAGCAGCGGCGCATTGTGGCCCGCGTTGCAGTAGACGAGCGTTCCCGCGGACTCGAGCTCGGCGTAGAAGAGCGAGATGAACTTCGACGCGAGCGCCGAGTGGGCGACGACGCGATTGAGCTTCTCGAGCGTCGCCGAGACCCGGAGGTTCTCCTCCACGCCCATCCGCAGCCCGATGATCGCGTCGCGGGCCTGCAGCGCGGCGGGCAGCCCGTGGCCCGAGGCGTCGGCGACGGCGATCCCGAGGCTGCGCTGCGAGACGCGGATGAAATCGTACAGGTCCCCTCCGACGTCCTCCGCCGGGACCGAGGCCCCCCAGATGTCGTAATCGCCGAAGGCCGGCGCCGTGGCCGGCAGCAGCGAGAGCTGGATCGCGCGGGCCTCGGCCATACGGTCGGCGAACAGCTCGCTGCGCAGCTTCAGGGTGATCGCGTGGCGGATCGTGTTGAGGGTGTGCTCGACCTGGGTCGGGTCGGCCCCCTCGCGGATCGTGAACGCGACGATCTGGCGGCATTGGTCCCCGATGCCGATCGCCGCGAATCGCTTGACCCCGAGCGTGGACTCGATCTTCGCGTCGATTCCGGCGTCGCCGAGCCGCGCGTAGACGTATCCCTGCTCGCGCAGGATCTTGATGGGCGGGTAGGTGGCCGGGACCTTGAAGTCGCGGGGCGCGCGCGGCGCGGGGTACTCGCGCTTGAGCACGTACGAGGGGCCCTTCAGGTCGTAAATGCGCCCGCCCACCAGACCGAGATCGTCCTGAAAGTCGTCGACCAGCCGCCGCAAGATCTCGGACAGCGTGGCGACGACGTCCTTCGAGCGCTCGATCGTCCGGAGAGTGCGGTCGATCTTGCGGAAGAGGTTCTTGTAATCCATGGGAGTTCCGGGGGGTCGCGGGAGCGTCATCCTATCAAACGCGCGCACCCGGGACGGCGCGAGAGGCGTGCTACCCTGACCAGCTTCCACGCGGGGGTGCGCATGATCCGGGAGCTTCTCACCAAGCAGAACATCGAGTTCGCCGAGCGCGCGCGCGAGGTCGCCGAGAGGCACATCCGGCCGATCGCCGCGCAGCACGACGTCGAGCAGACCTATCCCTGGTCGGCCCAGCGCGCGATCAAGGAGGCCGGCCTGTCCGGCGTCTGGGTCCCGAAGGAGTACGGCGGCGCGGGGGGCGGCGCGATGGACCTGTGCCTG
This sequence comes from Candidatus Sulfotelmatobacter sp., assembly GCA_035510175.1. Lineage (GTDB taxonomy): Bacteria > Acidobacteriota > Polarisedimenticolia > Polarisedimenticolales > DASRJG01 > DASRJG01. The sequence goes on from DATKHQ010000263.1 coordinate 7,024, forward strand.
GTGGTGGAGCAGTTCGCGCGCGCGTGCGGCGGCATGGGCGTCGCGTACGCGGTGAACGCGCTCGGGTCGTTTCCGATCATCCTCGGCGGCACCGACGAGCAGAAGGCCCGCTGGCTGCCGGGGATCGCGGCCGGGGACAAGCTGATCTCGTTCGGCCTCTCGGAAAAGGACGCCGGCTCGGACGCGGGGTCCATGACCACCAAGGCGGACCGGGACGGGAACGATTACGTCATCAACGGCGAGAAGAAGTGGAACACCGGCGGCGCCGTCGCCAGCTACAACACGATCTTCGCGGTCACGCAGCCGGGGCGCGGGGCGCGCGGGATCTCCGCGTTCGTCGTCGAGGCCGGAACGGCCGGCTATCGCGTCGGCAAGCACGAGGACAAGATGGGGATCCGCTGCGTCCCCGTCGTCGAGATCCACCTCGAGGACTGCCGGGTGCCGAAGGAGAACCTGCTCGGCGGCACCGAGGGCTCGGGCTTCAAGCACGCGATGATGACGCTCGATCTCGCGCGGCCCGGCGTGGCGGCGCAGGCGCTGGGGCTCGCGCAGGGCGCCCTGGACCTGGCGATCGAGTACACCGGAAAGCGCAAGCAGTTCGGCCAGTCGATCAATTCGTTCCAGGGGATCCAGTGGATGCTTGCGGACATGGCGACCCACATCGAGGCCGCCCGGCACCTCGTCTACACCGCCGCCCGCGCCGCCGATGCCAGGGCGAAGAACGTCTCCAAGCTGTCCGCGATGTGCAAGCTTTTCGCGACGGACGTCGCGATGATGGTGACGACGAACGCCGTGCAGCTCTTCGGCGGGTACGGCTACTGTAAGGACTTCCCGATCGAGAAATACATGCGCGATGCGAAGATCACCCAGATCTACGAGGGGACGAACCAGATCCAGCGCCTCGTCATCGCGCGGGCGATCCTCCGCGAGGCGGCGAGCAGCGCCGAGTGACCCCTCGGCCGGTGCGGAGCGTCAAACCGGCGCGCGAATCCCGCCGGCACGTCAGCCTGGCATCGCCGCGGGGGCGCTCGCCGCGACGGCCACGCGCCGCCGGGCGAAATCATGAGCAAATGGGAAGGCGGGTTCGTTGGCATCCTGGTTGCAAACTCACTCGGTCGCCACATGACCTCCTCCTGGTCAGTGTTCGACCTCTTCCGGGACTGACGGAAACGCCCCCCCCGACACCCCGGAAGAGGTCGCAGTTTTTCTAGCCCTCCGGACCTCCATGCCCCTCCCGGACGCCGGCCCCCTTTCGGACGTAGCCGTCACCGCCGCGCTCGAGGCGGGCCGCGGCGCGCTGGTGACGATCGCTCCCGGCGACACGAGCATGGCGCCGCTGCTTGGCACCGGGGACGCGGTGTGGGTCGTGCCGCTGCCGGCCGACCCGAGAGTGGGGGAGGTCCTGGTCTTCCGGCAGCAGGAGTACCTCGTCGTGCACCGCTATCTGGGGCGCGCGGTCACGTCAGGCGGGACGCCTTGCCTCAGGACTCGCGGCGATCGCCGCAATCGGCTGGACCCGCCGCTTCCCCCGACGCTCGTGCGTGGCCGCGTCGCCGCCGTCCGGCGCCGCGGAGCCTGGTCCGATCTATCTGGTCCCGGCGCGCGGGCTTTCGCCCGGGCCGTTGCCGCCCACGCCCTGTTCTGGGCCGCCGCCGGGAACGCCGCTCGGCCGGTGGGACTCGACCGCGTCGTCGCGCGAATCGACGCCGCCCTCCTGACGATCGCCGTGCCGGTCCTCTTTCCGCTCCTCCACCGGCGGATCCCGGCGCCCGCTCCGTCCGGTCCGTCGAAAACCCCCTGATATACTGAGGTTTCATGATCAACGCCCTGTTGACGAAGATCGTCGGATCGAAGAACGAGCGCACGCTCAAGCAGATCCGGCCGATCGTAGGCCGCATCAGCGAGCTCGAGCCGCGGATGCAGGCACTGTCGGACGAGGATCTACGCGGAAAGCGGATCGAGTTCCGAGGCAAGCTCGACGCGGGCGCCACCCTCGACGATCTCCTCCCGGAGGCGTTCGCGGTCGTCCGGGAGGCCGGACGCCGGGTGCTCGGGATGCGGCACTTCGACGTCCAGCTGATCGGCGGGCTCGTCCTCCACACCGGCAAGATCGCCGAGATGCGGACGGGGGAGGGCAAGACGCTCGTGGCGACCCTGCCGTCGTATCTGAACGCCCTCGCCGGCCAGGGGGTCCACGTCGTCACCGTCAACGACTACCTGGCGCGGCGCGACTCGGAATGGATGGGCCGCATCCACCGCTTCCTGGGCATGACGGTCGGCTGCATCCAGCACGACCTTTCGGACGCGGAGCGGCAGACGGCTTACCGCGCCGACGTCACCTACGGGACGAACAACGAGCTCGGCTTCGACTTCCTCCGCGACAACATGAAGTTCTCGCTCGACGCGATGGTCCAGCGCGGGCACCACTTCGCGATCGTCGACGAGGTCGACTCGATCCTCATCGACGAGGCGCGGACCCCGCTGATCATCTCCGGCGCGGCGGACGAGTCGACCGACCTCTACTTCCGCGTCGACAAGATCATCCCGAAGCTCGTCAAGGGGGCGGTGATCCAGGGCGGGAAGGACTACGAGCACGACGCGGAAGGGGACTACGTCGTCGACGAGAAGGCGCGCACGGTCACGCTGACCGACCGCGGGGTCGAGCACGCCCAGGACCTGCTCGGGATCGACAACCTCTACGACCCTGCCCACATGGAGACGCTTCACCACGTCAACCAGGCGCTCAAGGCGCACGTGCTCTTCAAGCGCGACGTCGACTACATGATCAAGGACGGCCAGGTCGTCATCGTCGACGAGTTCACGGGGCGCCTGATGCCGGGACGGCGCTGGAGCGACGGCCTCCACCAGGCGGTCGAGGCGAAGGAAGGCGTCAAGATCGAGCGGGAGAACCAGACGCTCGCGACGATCACCTTCCAAAACTACTTCCGAATGTACGGGAAGCTCTCCGGGATGACGGGCACCGCGGACACGGAGGCCATCGAGTTCGACAAGATCTACAACCTCGAGGTCGTGGTCATTCCGACGAACCGCGACATGATCCGCAAGGACGAGCAGGACTCCGTGTTCCGCACCGAGGAGGAGAAGTGGCACGGGGTCGTCGAGGACATCGTCGAATCGCAGAAGCGCGGCCAGCCGAGCCTCGTCGGAACCGTGTCGATCGAGAAGTCCGAAACGGTGTCGACTCTCCTGAAGCGCAAGGGGGTCAAGCACGTCGTCCTGAACGCGAAGTACCACGAGATGGAGGCGGAGATCGTCGCCCAGGCGGGGCGGCTGGGCGCGGTGACGATCGCCACGAACATGGCGGGACGCGGCACCGACATCCTGCTCGGCGGAAACGCGGAGTTCCTCGCGAAGCAGGAGCTGATCCTGCGCGGGATGAAGCCGGGGGAGACGGCGGCGGAGGAGTGGGCCGCGGCCTTCGAGGAGGCGCTGTCCCGTGCGACCGCCCAGTGCAAGGCGGAGCACGAGGAGGTCGTCGCGCGCGGAGGCCTGCGGATCATCGGCACCGAGCGGCACGAGTCGCGCCGGATCGACAACCAGCTCCGCGGCCGCGCGGGTCGCCAGGGCGATCCCGGCTCCTCCCGGTTCTTCCTCTCGCTCGACGACGATCTCATGCGAATCTTCGGCGGGGATCGCCTCAAGGGGGCGATGGTCAAGCTCGGCATGGAGGAGAACGTGCCGATCGAGTCGGGCATGGTCTCGAAATCGATCGAGCGGGCGCAAAAGCAGGTGGAGCAGCGCAACTTCGAGACGCGCAAGCACCTCATCGAGTACGACGACGTCAACAACAAGCAGCGCCAGGAGATCTACGCGCTCCGGCGCGACCTGCTCGCGGGGAAGGAGCAGAAGGAGTACGTGCTCGACCGCGCGCGCGAGATCCTCGAGGTCCTGAAGGACGACTACCTGGCGAGCAAGAAGGACGTCTCCGAGTGGGAGGTCGATCCGTTCCGCCAGCAGCTCCAGTACTTCTTCGGATACGACCCGGCGAAGGACGGGATCGAGATCGGGAAGCGGCCGCTCGACGGGCTGACCGACCACTTGTGGGGCACGCTCGAGGGGCGCTACCAGGAGAAGGAAACGGTGGTCGGCGCCGACCTGATGCGTCAGTACGAGCGGCACATCCTCCTGCAGATCATCGACCACGCGTGGAAGGATCACCTCCTCGCGATGGACCACCTCAAGGACGGCATCGGCCTCCGCGCCTACGGCCAGAAGGATCCCCTCGTCGAGTACAAGCGCGAGTCGTTCGACATGTTCGGGTTGATGAAGGAGCGGATCGAAAACGACGCGGTCCGCTTCCTCTTCCTGCTCGACCCGATGACCGACGAGGACCGGCGCCGCGAGGAGGAGAAGCGGCGCCGCGAGCAGGAGGCCGTGTTCCGCGCGGCCTCGCAGTCGGCGGCGGGGGTCACGGCCCGCGGCGGGGTGGCGACGGTGGCCCGCAAGGTCGCGAAAGTCGGCCGAAACGAGCTCTGTCCCTGCGGATCCGGGAAGAAATACAAGAAATGCCACGGGGCGAACGAGGACTGACCGGCTCGCGTATTCTCCGGTGAGCCGTCGCCCACGCGAGGAGGGGCCGCGATGAGCATGCCGACCTCGGAGAGGAACTTCCTGGAGAAGCTTGCGGCGCACGTTCCCGGCTTGGCCGGATACCGGGAGCGCGAGTCGCGGCGGGAAACCGACCATCGGCTCCGCGAGTTCCTGGCCGGCCGCCTCGAGGAGGGCCGCCGCGGCCTCGACGGGGTGCGCAACGCGGCCACGAGCGCCGGGGACATGAAGGCGCTCGACGCCGTCGGTCGGCTCGACCGGACGCTCCAGAAGTCGATCGCCGCCCTCCGGTACGCGGACCGCGGGTACAGCGGCGTGTTCGACCAGGTGAAGATCGCGGAGAGCGAGCTCGACGCGATCTACGCCTACGACGCGGGGCTGACCGCGGACGTGCTCGCGCTGTCCGACCGGCTCCGCGCCGCGGCGGGAGCGGCGCCCGGGGGAGCTTCGGTGGCGGAACTGGCCACCGCCGCGGAGGGCGTCGATCTGAAGATCGGACGGCGGCGCGAGATCCTGGAGAAGCCCACGAACGCCTGACGGCGAGGAGACCAGCATGGCGATCGAAGTCATCGAATGGAAGGACGACTCGGGACGGGAGATGGTCTGGCGCTTCGCCGCCGGCGGCGAGCTCAAGCTCGGCGCGCAGCTCGTCGTCAGCGAGAACCAGTGGGCGATCTTCTTCCGTGACGGGAAGGCGCTCGACACGTTCGGGCCCGGTCGACACACGCTGACGACCGGAAACATCCCGCTGCTCGGCCGCCTGATCGGCCTGCCCTTCGGCGGTACCTCCCCGTTCCGCGCCGACGTCTACTACGTCGCGCGGAAGGTCTTCACGGGGCTCAAGTGGGGGACGCAGGAGCCCCTGGTCTTCCGCGACTCCGAGCTGGCGATGGTGCGCCTGCGCGCATTCGGCACGTTCGCGATCCGCATCGCGGACCCGCAGATGTTCGTCAACCAGATCGTGGGCAGCCAGGGGCGCACGACGAGCGACGGCATCGAGACGTTCCTGCGGTCGGCGATCGTGATGCGCCTGTCGGACGTCCTCGGCGAGACGGTCAAGACTCTGTTCGACCTTCCGAAGTACTACGACGAGCTCGGCGAGGCGCTGAAGGGGCGCGTCGCCGGCGACCTCCAGAAGTACGGCGTCGACCTGACCGACTTCTTCATCGGCGGCATCGTGCCGCCCGAGGAGGTCCAGAAGGTGATCGACGAGCGCACGGGCATGGCCGCCGTCGGGGACCAGAACGCCTACCTGAAGTTCAAGGCGGCTCAGGCGCTCGGCGATGCCGCGAAGAACCCCTCGGGGGCCGGCGCGGCCACGACCGGCGTGGGCTTGGGCGCGGGCGTGGGTCTCGGCATGTCGATGGCTCAGATGATGAAGGACGCGATGAGCTCCGGCGGGACCTCGGCCGCGCCGGCGACCGGGGGGGCGCCTGGAACCGCGACGGCCGGGGCCTTCTGCACCGCGTGCGGCACGCGCTTCCCCGACGGAGCGAAGTTCTGCCCGTCCTGCGGGGCCAAGCGAGCGTAGGTCCGCCGGCGCCGAACGCCGCCTGCTAGAATCCTGTCTCCCGGCCCGGCGGGAGATCGATCGACCGTCCTCGGGCCTTCTGGGGTTTGACTCACGGAGGCCGCTTGCTCGAACCCTCGATCCCGGAAGCGCTCACCTTCGACGACGTCCTGCTCGTGCCCTCCCACTCCCGCCACCTCCCGAGCCAGGTCGACACGCGCACGCGCCTGACCCGCGCGATCACCCTCAACGTGCCGCTGATCTCGTCCGCGATGGACACGGTCACGGAGTCGCGCCTGGCGATCGCGATCGCCCAGGAGGGGGGCATCGGGATCATCCACAAGAATCTCTCGGTCGACGAGCAGGCCAACGAGATCGACAAGGTCAAGCGATCGGAGTCCGGGATGATCGTCGACCCGGTGACGATGACGCCGGACCAGCGGGTTTCGGACGCGCTCGAGGCGATGACCCGCTATCGCATCTCGGGCCTTCCCGTCGTCGACGCCTCGGGGCGGCTCGTGGGCATCCTGACGAACCGCGATCTGCGCTTCGTGACCCGGTACGACCGGCCGATCCGCGAGCTGATGACCTCGGAGAACCTGGTGACGGTCCCGAAGGGGACGACGCTCGAGCAGGCGAAGGAGCTCCTCCACAAGCACCGCATCGAGAAGCTGCCGGTGGTGGACGGTCAGTTCCGCGTGGTCGGCCTGATCACGGTCAAGGACATCCAGAAGCAGATCAAGTACCCGAACGCGTGCAAGGACGAACTGGGACGGCTTCGTGTCGGCGCCGCCCTGGGGATCGCCCAGGACACGCTCGACCGGGCGGCGGCGCTCGTCGAGGCCCGCGTCGACGTGCTCGTCGTCGACACCGCCCACGGTCACAGCGAAGGCGTGCTCGCGATGGTGGCGGCCGTCCGGCAACGATTCCCCGCGATCCAGCTCATCGCGGGGAACGTGGCCACCGCGAAGGCGGCGGAAGCCCTGATCGCCCGCGGCGTCGACGCGGTCAAGGTCGGGGTGGGGCCGGGAAGCATCTGCACGACCCGGATCGTCACCGGAGCCGGCGTGCCCCAGATCACGGCGATCGGCGACGCGGCGCGGGCCTGCGCTCCGGCGAACATCCCGCTGATCGCCGACGGCGGGATCAAGTTCTCCGGCGACATCGTGAAAGCGATCGCCGCCGGGGCGTCGTCGGTGATGATCGGGAGCCTGTTCGCGGGGACCGAGGAGTCTCCCGGCGAGACGGTCCTCTACCAGGGGCGCACGTTCAAGGAGTACCGCGGGATGGGATCCCTCGGCGCGATGAAGCGGGGATCGTCGGACCGGTACTTCCAGGACGAGTTCGAGGAGAAGAAGCTCGTCCCCGAGGGGATCGAGGGGCGCGTGCCCTACAAGGGCCCGCTCTCGGCGCTCGTGGCGCAGCTGGTCGGGGGGTTGCGCGCCGGAATGGGCTACACGGGATGCGCCGACATCGAGACACTCCGGCGCGAGGCCCGGTTCGTGCGGATCACTTCGGCAGGCTTGCGCGAATCCCACGCCCACGACGTGATCATCACCAAGGAAGCGCCCAACTACCGGCTCGACTCCTAGGCGTCCCCGCGCGGACGGGGCGGGGTCTTCGGTTCGGGGAGGATCTCGATCCGTCGGGCTCCCTCGCCGACGTCGTGGATGCGGACCGTCGTCGCCCCGCGCTTCAGGAACGGCGGGAGCTTGTCCCCCCACTCCACCAGCACCACCCCACCCGCGGAGAGAATCTCCTCGATGCCGAGCGCGGCGACTTGCTCGTCCGGCGCGTCGAGCCGGTAGAGATCGATGTGGAAGAGAGGAACGCGCCCGCCGCGGTACTCGTGCACGAGCGTGAACGACGGCGAGGAGACCTCGTCCTCGGGGAGGCCGGCCCCCGAGGCGATCCCGCGAGCGAAGACCGTCTTGCCGTGGCCGAGATCGCCCTCGAGCAGGATCAGCTCGCCTCCCTTGAGCGACCGGCCGACCGTGCGGCCGAGGTCGAGCGTCTCGTCCTCGCTGAGCGTGAAGACCGAGCGGGGTCCCTCCGCCGGCCGGCCGGTCGACGGCGCCTTCGCCTTCCGCTTGTCCTTCAGACGTCTCGTGTCCACGCTTTCCGCTCCGCGCCGATCCCGTGAAGCGATACCCACGACTCCGGCAGCTCGGCGACGAGGTCGCCGGCGATCATCCCGTCCTCGCCGAGCCGCCCCGCCGCGCGGTCCCCCGCGTCGCCGTGAACGTACGTCCCCAAGCGCGCCGCGTCGAATGCGCTCATCCCGCGGGCGAGGAGGGCCCCGATGACGCCGGTCAGCGCGTCGCCGGTTCCGCCGGTGGCCATGCCGGGGTTCCCGGTCGCGTTGAAGGCGGCGTTTCCGTCCGCGCTGGCCACGATCGAGCCGGCGCCCTTGAGCACGACCACCGCCCCGGTCGAGCGGGCCAGGCTCCGGGCGGCGCCGAGCCGGTCGGCCTGGACGGAGCCGGCGGAGGTCGCGAGCAGGCGGGCGGCTTCGCCGGGGTGGGGGGTGAGGACCATCGGCAGCGTGCCGGCCGTCAACCCGGCCGCGCGGCTCACGGCGCCGAAGGCATTCAGGCCGTCGGCATCGAGGACCGTGGGGGCCGTGCGCGCGCGAACGAGCGCCCGCACGAGGGAGGCCGTGCCGGGGGCCAGGCCGAGGCCGGGACCGAGCGCCAGCGCATCGCGAACGGCGAGGAGCTTGCGGGCGGGAGAAAGCGCCGCGGCGGAAAGCGCGCCGGCTCGAGATTCGGGCAGGGGCTCGGTCATCGCCTCGGCCTGACCGGCTGCGATCGTGGCGAGGCACGAGCGCGGCGCTCCGATCGTGACGAGGCCGACGCCGGAGCGCAGGGCGGCGCGCGCGAGGAGGACCGCGGCGCCCGTCTTTCCGCGGGAACCGGTGATCGCGAGGAGGTGGCCCATCGTGCCCTTGTGCGCGGTCCGGGGGCGAGGGGGCAGCAGCGAGGACGCGGCGTCGACGTCGGTCCACGTCAGCGCGGGGCTCTCCTCGGCGACCACGTCGTCGCGGATGCCGATGTCGATCACCCTGAACCGGCCCGCGTGCGCGTCGCCCGGAGGGAGGACGAGCCCGGCCTTCGGACGGCACAGCGTGTAGGTGCGGTGGGCGAGGATCGCGGGACCCTCCGCGCGGCCGGTGTCGGCGTCGATCCCCGAGGGCAGATCGACCGCCACGACCGTGGCTCCGGAGGCGTTCACGTCCTCGATCGCGCGGGCGTACAGGCCCCGCGCGGGCCCGGACGCTCCGGTGCCCAGCAGCGCGTCGACGACGATCCCGTCGGGTCCGATCGCCGCGCAGACGCGGGACCAATCCTCCTCCGCCGCGATCTCCTCGACGGCGACGCCGGATTCGACCGCGCGCCGGAGATGGATCCCGGGATCGCCCCGGAGGTCCTCGCCGCGCGCGAACAGCGCGACGCGCGGCAGGGCACCGAGACGCACGAGGTGACGGCTCGCAACCAGGCCATCGCCGCCGTTGTTCCCCTTCCCGCACAGGACGAAGATCGGACGCCGCCCGAGGTCGGGGATCTCCTGGGCCATCGCTTCGGCGATGCCGCGCCCGGCCTGCTCCATCAGGGCGGCGCCGGTCGCATGCCCGCGGTCGATCGTCTTCGCATCGACGCGCTGCATCTGGGTGCCGGTCAGGATCTCCATGCGAGGGCTCACGATAGGGTGCGCGCTTCTCCAAAGTCAAAGCTCGAAACGGCCGGGGCGATCTGCTAGGTTCGCTCGGCGATGAGGCTCCGCTTCTTGACCGCCGGCGAGTCGCACGGACCCGCGCTGACCGTGATCCTCGAGGGGATGCCCGCCGGGGTTCCGATCGTGAAGGTCGCGATCGACCGCGACCTGCGGCGGCGCATGGGCGGGTATGGCCGGGGAGGCCGGATGCGAATCGAGGCGGACGCGGTCGAGATCACGGGGGGCGTGCGCCACGGGCGCACACTCGGCTCGCCGGTGGCGCTCGTCATCCGGAACAAGGACTTCGCCAATTGGACGGAGGTGATGGACCCGTACGAGACCCCGGCCGACGCCACGAAAAAAGTCGTCCGCCGGCCGCGGCCGGGGCATGCGGATCTCGCGGGGGCCCTGAAATACGGAACGCACGACGCACGCGACATACTCGAGCGGTCGAGCGCGCGGGAAACCGCGGCCCGCACCGCCGCGGGCGCGGTCGCGAAAGCGCTCCTGGCGGAGCTCGACGTCCAGGTGACGAGCCGCACGGTCGCGGTGGGGGACGCGACGGCGCCCGAGACCGACGGCGAGGATCTCGGCCGCCTTCTCGCCCTCCCGGACGACGCGCCGATGCGCACGCTCGACCCGAGCGCGACGTCGGCGATGATCGCCGCGGTCGATGCGGCGCGCGCGGCGGGGGACTCGGTCGGCGGTTGCTTCGAGGTCCTCGCGGGCGG
>DATKHQ010000264.1:0-3824 GCA_035510175.1 Candidatus Sulfotelmatobacter sp.
CCTCGAGGTGCCACCGCGATTTTCCTTCCGGGGCGAGCAGGTCGGCTGGGAGTGATCCCGTGGCGCCGACCGTGCGGATCCGGACCTGCCGGACCGGCGGCGCCGCCGTCGCTGAGGCGACGGCGAGAAGGGTCAATGTCATGGCGACAAAGGACTTGCGCATTCGTTGGCTCCTCCTAGGCTCGAGTCGGGACGCCCCAGGTTCTACCCGCACCCGCCCCCGCGGGCAACGGTTTTTTATAAAGACGCCTCAGGGTAACCCGGCGGCCCCTCCGGGACCAGCGTGCGTCTGGAGCTGGACCAAAGTCCGGTAGAGCCCGTCCGGGCGGCGCATCAGCTCCTCGTGCGTTCCCGATTCCCGGACCCTTCCGTGGTGGAGGACCAGGATCCGCGTCGCCGACCGGACGGTGGCGAGCCGATGGGCGATCACGATCGAGGTCCGTCCGGACAGCAGCACGTCGAGGGCGGACTGGATGCGCGCCTCCGTCTCGGGGTCGACCGAGGCGGTCGCCTCGTCGAGGACGAGAACGGCGGGATCGAAGGCGACCGCGCGCGCGAACGAGAGGAGCTGTTTCTCGCCGACCGAGAGGTTGCCGCCGCGCTCGCGGACCGGCTCGTCGTAGCGCCGCGGCAGCCGGTCGATGAACCGATCGGCCTGAACGGCGCTCGCGGCGCGGGCGACGGCTTGCGGGTCGAGGCGCGGGTCGCCGAGCGAGATGTTGCCGCCGATCGTCCCCGCGAACAGGAAATGATCCTGGAGCACGACGCCGATCGCGCGCCGCAGGTCGGCGAGGTCGTGGTCCCGCACGTCCACGCCGTCCAGGAGAATCCGCCCGGAGCGTACGTCGTAGAGCCGGGCGAGCAGGCGGATAAGCGTCGACTTGCCCGCGCCCGTCCACCCGACGACCGCGAGACGCTCTCCGTGGGCGACCCGGAACGAGACGTCGGACAGCACGTCGGGGCCGTCCGCGTAGCCGAACGTGACGTTCTCGAAGACGATCTCGCCGCGCGCCCGTCCGGGGATCCGATGGGGGCGCGGGGGGCTGACGAGGGTGACCGGGGTGTCGAGGAGGGCGAAGATCCGCTCGGAGCTGGCCGTCGCGGCCTGCATCACCGTGTACCGCTGCGAGAGCTCCTGGATCGGACGGAAGAACCGGTTGGCGTACTCCAGGAACGCGACGAGCGTGCCGAACGTCACGGCGCCGGACAGGAACCTCCCGCCGCCCGCCCAGATGATCGCCGCGAGCGTCACCGATCCCATCAGCTCCGCGACGGCCGAGTAGGCCGATTCGTAGAAGACCCCGCCAAGCTGCGCGCGCCGGTGCTCGCCGTCCAGCGCGGCGAACTCGGCCGCGGCGGAGCGCTCGTGGCGGGTCAGCTGCAGGATCCGCATCCCGGTCACCGCCTCCTGGAGGTAGGCGTTGAGCCGCGCCACCGCGCTGCGAATCGTCCGGTAGGCGTCGCGCACCCGGACCCGGAACCACCACGACACGACGAGCATCGGGGGGACGATCGCGAGCGTCACGAGCGAGAGGCGGACGTCCATCGCGACGAGGATCACGACGATTCCCAATAGCTTGACCAGGTCGGAGAGCATCAGCACCACGCCGGAGGTGAACGCCTCGTTGATGGCCTCGACGTCGGTGGTGACGCGCGTCATCAGCCGGCCCACCGGCATCCGGTCGAAGAACGAAGCCGGCAGGCGCTGCAGGTGCGCGAACACGGCGGAGCGCAGGTCGAAGACGACCGCCTGTCCGGTCGCCTCGAGGAGGTAGATCTGGAGGAAGCTCAGCCCGAACTCGGCGAGGAGCGCTCCCAGGAAAAGCGCGACCGGGACCGCGAGCCCGGCGACCTCGCGCTTCACGATGAAGCGGTCGATGACGACCTTCACCAGGTACGGCGGGACGAGCTGCACCGCGCCGACCGCGAGCAATGCGGCGAGCGAGGCCAGAACGAGCGACGCGTGCGGGCGGACGAACGCCGCCAGGCGCCGCATCAGCCGGGCGTCGTAGGCCTTGCCGAGGACGTCGTCCCGGTCGGGCGCGCTCATCCGGTGAGCCTCTCCTCGAGCTGCTGCCGGCGGAACAGGCGCGCGTAGACGCCGTCCCGGGCGATCAGCGCGTCGTGCGGGCCGTCCTCGACGACGCGTCCCGACTCCAGCACGACGATCCGGTCGACCGCGGTGAGCGTCGAGAGGCGGTGCGTCGCCAGGATCAGGGTCCGCTCCCGCCGGTCGGCCTCGAGGGCGGAGAGGATCGCCCGCTCCGTGTCCGCGTCGACGCTCGAGAGCGCGTCGTCGAGGATCAGCACCGGAGCGTCCGCGAGGAGCGCCCGGGCGAGCGTCGCGCGCTGGCGCTGGCCGCCCGAGAGCGTGTAGCCCCGCTCGCCGACGACCGTCGCGAGCCCGGACGGAAGCGCGCGGATCTCGGACGTCAACGCCGCGCGCCGCGCCGCGTTCTCGATGTCGGCCTCGGAGGCGGAAGCGCGGCCCAGCGCGATGTTCTCCGCGAGCGTGCGCGAGAACAACAACGCCTCCTGCGGGACGAGCGCCACCGCCGCGCGGACCCGTGCGACCGGCAGGGTCGTCACGTCCGCGCCGCCGAGGAAGACCGTGCCGGCCGGGGCGGGGTAGACGCGGGCGAGGAGGTGGGCGAGGGTCGACTTTCCCGAGCCGACCGTGCCGACGAGGGCGACGCGCGACCCGCGCGGGATGCGCAGCGTCACGCCGGACAGCGCGGGGCGCTCGCGGGACGAATCGTACGCGAAGGTGAGGTCGCGGATTTCGATGTCCCCCGCGGGAAGAGGCGGCGCGGGCTCGCCCGGCTCCGGCGGCGGGATCGCGGGCTCCGCGAGGAAGATCTCGTCCAGCCGGCGCATCGCCCCGGCGGCGCGCTGGAAGACGTTGACCATCCAGCCGAGGGCGATCGTCGGCCAGGCGAGCTGCCCGAGGTACGCGTTGAACGCGACGAAGTCCCCGAGCGTGATCCGTCCGCGGATGACGTGCAGCCCGCCGACGAAGAGCACCAGGAGCGTGCCCAGGCCGGCGAACACGCCGATCAGGGAGATCATCGCGGCGCGCGAGCGGGACAGCGCGAGGCTCTTCCGGCGAAAGTCGTCGCACAGCGCGCGAAACGCCGCGATCTCGCGCTCCTCCTGTCCGAAGATGCGCACTTGCTGGATGCCGGAGAGGTTCTCCTGCGCGCGGCTGCTGATCTCGGCGAGCTGCTCCTGCACGGCGAGCGACCGCGCATAGACCCGCCGGCTCAGGCGGTTGACGGCGAGGTAGAGGGGCGGGAACGTCGACAGCGCGATCAGCGACAGCAGGGCGTCGAGCCGGAGCATCACCACCACGGTGAGCGCGTAGACGATCGCGGTGTTGAGCGCGTTCATGAGGCCGGGGCCGTAGAACGACTGCAGGAGCTGCAGGTCGTTGATCCCGCGGGACATGATGTCGCCGGTGCGCTGAGAGTCGTAGAACCTCGCGTCGAGGGTGAGCAGCTTCCCGAAGAACGCCTCGCGCGCGTCGTAGGCGATGCGGCGGCTGGTCCCGAGGATCTCGAGACGCGACTGCGTGCGCACCACCGCCTGCACGAGCGCCACAGCGACGATCGCGAGGGCGTCGGCGGCGATCGCCCCCCGGGGGGCCCTCGCCTGCAGCTTGTGCACCGCGTCGCGCACGAGCCACGGGATGCCCAGGATCAGGACGTTGGTCGCGAGCAGCCAGCCCAGGCCGCGCGCATAGGATCCGCGGTACGGCCGGGCCCAGGCATAGAAGCGCGCGAGCAGAGTGTCCCGCACCGCGGGGGCTACGCCTGGCGGACGCC
>DATKHQ010000265.1:0-2962 GCA_035510175.1 Candidatus Sulfotelmatobacter sp.
CGACCGCGCGGCCGAACCCGACGATGATCGCGGCGAAGATCCCGGGGCTGGCGGTCGGGAGCACGATGCGCGTCACCGTCTGCCAGCGCGTCGCCCCCAGCGCGAGCGAGCCGGACACGAGCGTGCGCGGGACGTTCGAGAGCGCATCCTCGGCGATCGCGAAGATGATCGGGATCACGGCGATCCCCATCGCGAGCCCGACCACGATCGCGTTGCGCTGGTCGTACCGGACGCCGAAAGTCGTGAGCACCCACGAAGGGAACGTCCCGCGGAGCACGTCGGACTCGATCGCCGGCCCCGCCGCGAGGCACGCCCAGGCCGCCGCCGCGAGGACCACGACGAAGAAGAAGACCTCGGTCCCGGCGGGGACCCGCGGGCCGAGGCGCCGGGTCGCGCCCTCCCACACGGCACCGGCCGCGATCAGCGCGACCGGGAGGACGACGAGCATCAGGAGGATCGACGGGAGCACGTGCTCCAGGAGCGGCGCGAGCCACAATCCGGCGAGGAAGCCGAGAACCACCGACGGCAGCGACGCCATGATCTCGACCGAAGGCTTGACGAGGCGGCGGAGCGACGGGTGGAGGAACTGCGACGCGTACATCGCGGAGAGCACCCCGAGCGGGACCGCGAGGAACAGGGAGTAGATCGTTCCCTTCAGCGTGCCGAACAGGAGGGGGACCAGCGAGAGCTTCGGCTCGAAGTCCTCGGTGCCCGAGGACGACTGCCACGAGTACTCCGGCTTCGCGTACCCCTCGTACCAGATCTTGCCGAGGAGCGCGCGGGCGCTGATCTCGGGGTGGGGGTTCCGGATCGACACCACGGAGACGCCGGACGGCCCCGCGGTGATCGCCCCGTCCGCCTTCGGCGCGTAGGCGAGCACCGCGCGCGCGCCGTCACGAGCGGTCCCCTCCCAGAGCGTGCGCTCGGATGTGGAGTAGACGAGCGCCAGGCCGCCGTTCGCGTCGAGAGCCAGCGCGCCCTTCCCGCGCGGGGCCGGGGAGAGCACGGTGACGGCCGCTGGGCGCCGCGGGAAATCGCGCACGTGGACGAGCGACCGATCGGCCCCGCGAACGAGCGGGAACCAGACCGCGAGCGACCCGTCCGCGCGGCCGACGAGCAGCGAGCGTCCTCCGAGAAGGAGCGACAGCGCGGTGATCGGCGCGCCGGCGTTCGATTCGAGCCGCTCGGAGGGGACGCCGTCGGCCAGGCGCCACCAGACGATGCGGCCGTCGCGGGTGCCGACGTAGAGGTTGCGCTGATCGGTGTCGAGGACGAGGGCCGCGGTGTCCGCCGGAACGGCGCCCGCGGCGCGCGAGGCGTCGTGCGTCACCTCTCCCGTCATGTCGTTCGTCACGGAAGTCTCGCGGACGATTCCGAGCGATCCCGCGGCGGTCGCCGCGGCGACGAGCGTCGTGCGGCCGCCGTCTCCGACCTCGGCGGCGAGGTGCGTGACCGCCTCGGATCCGTCCCACGCCCGGATGACCCGCGCGGGGGGCAGCTCGGCCGTGACGACCCGGCCCGATGCTGGGAACGAGGCGGTGACCAGGACCGGCTGCAGGATGACGCGGCCGTCGGAGGTGCCGGCCGCGAGCGCCCCCGGACCCGCCGGAGCCGCCACCGTGATCGTCGCAGGGGCCACGGGCAGCGTCGCGGTGGCGACGATCGAGCGGTCGGACAGGCGCACGACACGGACGACCCCGTCGGCCCCGAGGATCGCGACCAGCTCTCGATACTCATCGGTGAGCGCCGCGAGCGGCGACCCCCCCGGAACGGGCGCCACCGGACCGACGGCCACGCGGGCCCCCGAGAACAGCGGGAGCACCTCGTGGACGATGAAGACGAGGATGCCGAGGACGCTCGCGATGATCGCGAGGCCCCCGGCCGTTACGACCCACCGGACGAGCTTGTCGGCCCACAGGCGGCGGGCCGAGGTGCGGCGGGGCTGCGCCCGGGATGAGCGCGCCGGCTCTCCCTCCAACGGGACCGGAATCGACGCGGGCTCACCCACGGGCGCGCCTCACTTCAGCTTGGGCAGCTCTTCCGCCACGTGCTTGCCGAGCAGCGGGAGATAGCCGTCTTTCACCACGATCTCCTGCCCCTCGTGGGACAGGACGAACTTCAGGAACTCGGCGGTCAGGGGATCGAGCCCCCGGCCCGGCGACTTGTTCACATAGATGTAGAGGAAGCGCGCAAGCGGGTAGCGCCCGGAGTAAACGTTGTCCGGGTCATCCGCGATGTACTCGCCGCCGTCCGTGGCGGCGAGCTTGACGGTCTTGACGTCCGAGGTCTTGTAGCCGATCCCGGAGTAGCCGATGCCGTACTTGTCCGCGGTGATTCCCTGGACGACCGCGGCGGAGCCGGGCTGCTCCTTGACCGTGTCCTTGTAGTCGCCCTTGGCGAGCGCGTGCTCCTTGAAGTAGCCGTACGTTCCCGACGCCGAGTTGCGGCCGTAGAGGCTGATCGGCTTCCCGGCCCAGTCGCCCGTCAGGCCGACCTGACCCCAGCTGACGAGCTCCTCGGCCCCGCCGCGCTTCCGGGTTTTCGAGAAGATCGCGTCGATTTGCGTCAGCGTGAGCTTCTCGATCGGATTGTCCTTGTTGACGAAGACGCCGATCCCGTCGACGGCGACGCGAATCGCCGTCGGCTTGTACCCGTACTGCTTCTCGAACGCGTCGATCTCCTCGGGCTTCATGAGGCGGCTCATCGGCCCGAGCTGCGAGGTCCCCGCGATGAGCGCCGGCGGGGCGGTCGAGGATCCCTTCCCCTCGATCTGGATCTTGACGCTCGGATACGCGGCGCGGAACGCCTCCGCCCAGAGCGTCATGGTGTTGTTGAGCGTGTCCGAGCCGATCGAGTTCAGGTTTCCGGAGACGCCGCTGGTCTTCGCGTACGGCGCGATCCCCTTTTCGACCTGAACCGCCTGCGCCGCGGCCGGGGAGCCCGCGGCCCCCGCTGCGACGAG
>DATKHQ010000266.1:0-2438 GCA_035510175.1 Candidatus Sulfotelmatobacter sp.
ATTCCCGCTCGGGTGAAGGCGGGTCAAGCGTAGCGGCGGCATGCGCTCCTCGTCAAGCGGCGGGGGATACAATCCGGCGCCCATGAGCCGGACTCGACGGGTCGGTCGGTAATGCGCCCGTTTCGTCTCCTCCTTTCGTTCACGGCGGCGTTGCTGACGCTCGGCTGCGTGCGCGCACACGCTCCGGCGCGTCCTCCCATCATCGTGATCGGCTGGGACGCCGCCGACTGGAGCCTGCTCGACGAGCTGATCGCCCGCGGCGAGATGCCGGAGCTCGCCGCGCTCGTGCGCGAGGGGTCGAGCGGGACCCTTCGCACGATCGAGCCGCCCCTCTCGCCGATCGTGTGGACCACGATGATGACCGGGCGCGATCCGCTCGCGCACGGCATCCTCGATTTCACGCGCTTCAATCCGCTCACGCGCGAGCGCGAGCCGATCACGAGCGACGAGCGGCGCGTGCCGGCCGTCTGGACGATCGCGTCCGCGGCGGGACGCTCGGTCGCGGTGTTCGGCCTCTGGGCGACCTACCCGGCCGAGCCGGTGCGCGGCGTGATCGTCTCGGACCGGCTGATGTCGTTCCAGGCAGGAGCGCACGCGGAGGGTGAGGCGGTCGTATTCCCCGAGGAGCGCGCCACCTGGGCACGGGAGGCGCTCGCGCGGGCAGAAGGCGAAGCGACACCCGAGGCGCTCGAGGCGCTCGCTCCGGACGTGGCGCGAAATCCGCGACTGGCGGATGGTCTCCGGCGGATCCTCGTCGATACCGCCGTCTACGACGATCTCGCGCTCTCCTGGGAGCGATCCGCCGGATCCGACCTGACCATCCTCTATGTGCAGGGAACCGACGCGATCGGTCACCTTTTCGCTCCGTACCGGCCTCCGCGCAAGCACGACGTCGGGGATGACGACGCGGCGCGCTGGGGAGCGGTCGCGGATCTCTACTACGCCGGTGTCGACCGGCGGCTCGGCGCGTGGCGGCGCGTCGCGGCACAGAAGGGGGCCGTGCTCTTCCTGGTCTCGGACCACGGGTTCGCCTGGGGCGAGGGGCGGCCGCCGTTCGAGAGCGCGGCCGCGGCGACGGCGGGGCGCTGGCATCGGCCCGACGGGATCTTCGTCCTGGCGGGACCGGGAATCGCGCGTTCCACTCCGAACTCGGGACACGGCGAGGTCGCGCAGGTCGCCCCGACGATCCTCGCGCTGCTCGGGCTTCCGGCCGATCGCGCGATGCCCGAGGCGCTGCCGGGGGTGCGGCGACCGGACCGCCCGCCGGTCGACTACGCGGCCACTCTCCCCGCCGCGGCTTCTCCCTCGGAAGGGGCTCGAGCCGCCGACCCGGAAGCTGTCGCGAGCCTTCGCGCGCTCGGTTACATCGGAGGCTCGGAGCCCGCGAAGGCCCCGGCCGGAGCGGGAGGATCGACGCGCACCGCGGGATCGTACGGAAACGAAGGGCTCATCCTCCTCGGGCGTGGGGAGGCGGCCCCCGCCCGTGCCGCGTTCGAGAAGGCGCTCGCGGTCGATCCGAATCACGCCGCGTCGCTGTGGAACCTCTCGCAGCTGCTCGAGCGGCAAGGGGACGCCGGGCCGGCGGCCGCGCTGCGCCGCCGCGCGCTCGCCGCCGGCTCCCCGGACGCCGCGATCGACATCCTCAAGCGCGCCCGCGACCGGATGCAGGGCGGGGACTGCCGGGGCGCGCTCGCCGACATCCGCGCCGTCGCCGAGGCCGCGCCCCGGAACGCGCTCGCTCCCGCCGCCGAGGGGCTCGCCCTGATGTGCCTCGGCGACCGGGACGGTGCCGCCGCCGCCCTCCGGCGCTCGTTGACGATCGACCCGGACCAGCCGGAGATTCTCCGGGCGCTCCAGCAGTTCCGCTGACCGGAAACTGCGATAGTCTCCGCACCGCGACGGCCCGCCGTGCCGGAGCGGAGGGGGACACCATGACGCACACGCATCGGATCGCGATCGGGCTCGCCTGCTTGCTGCTGTCGATCGCGGGCGCCGTCGCGGAGACGACCGGCTCGATCATCGGGCAGGTCACGGTCGCGACCGGAGGCCCGCTGCCGCTCGCAACGGTCGAGGCCAAGGGGCCCGCGCTCCAGGGCGTCCGGACGGCGACCACCGACAAGGGCGGCCGCTACAAGCTCTCCCTCCTCCCCCCCGGCACGTACGAGGTCACGATCAGCAAGCAGGGGTTCTCGACCGAGACGAAGCCCACCATCGCCGTGCAGCTCGACCAGGACACGACGCTCGACGTCGCGCTCAAGGCGACGGCCGAGGAGCAAGTGACGGTCACGGCCGAGGCCCCGCCGGTCGACACGACCTCGACCAAGCTCGGCATGGCGCTCGACCAGGTCGCGATCCAGACGATCCCCTCCGGGCGGAACTACACGTCGATCCTGCGGATCGCGCCCGGCGTCTCGAGCGACGCGAACCCCGACAACCAG
>DATKHQ010000267.1:0-14368 GCA_035510175.1 Candidatus Sulfotelmatobacter sp.
CGACCAGCCACGGGTGCATCGTCACTTGCAGGCGGCCGGCGCGGACGGCCGGATCGTCGTCGGCGAGCTTCTGCGCTTCCTCGAGCGTCTTGGTCCGGTAGATCAGGATCCCGCGCCACTCGGTGTCGTCCATCAAGGGTCCGGCGACGACGAGCTTCCCGGCCTTCCACATGTCCGTGAGGTGCGCGATGTGCGCCTTCTGGAGCGCAACGAGCTCCGGGGTTTCTCCGGGCGTCCAATTCGGGCCGCGGACGAGGATGCCGAAGTAGTAGGTCGTCATGTTCGGCGGCGTGCCGCCGGCATCGGCCGCCCCGGCGGCCCCGCCGGGCCAGGCGAGCGTGAGGAGCGCAACGGCCAAGACTCGTCTCATGGAGGACCTCCCGCGTACCATTCTCTCCGAAGCCGCTGGTAAGATCTCCTCCACACATTCGGACAGATGGCACGGAGGTTCCCATGCGATACGCCGCGGGTCTCACGGCGCTCCTGCTCACCGCTTCGGCGTCCTGCACGGGAAGCTCCGAGGTTCCGGCCGCGAAGGCGGCCTCGAGCGAGGCGAAGCCGATGGCGTCCCCGAGAACGAAGTACGTCGAGGTCGCGCTGACCTCCGACCTGTACGGGAAGCTCTCCGACAAGGAGCGGGGGATGATCCCGCTGCTGATCGATGCCAGCCGGGAGATGGACGCGATCTTCTGGCAGGAGGCGTACGGCGACAAGGACAAGCTCCTCGCCTCGATCGCCGATCCCGAGACGCGGAGATTCGCGGAGATCAACTACGGCCCGTGGGACCGGCTCCACGCGAACGCGCCGTTCGTCCCGGGGGCGGGCGAGAAGCCGAAGGGGGCCGGTTACTACCCGGCGGACATGACCAAGGACGAGTTCGAGAAGGCGTGCGCCGATGCCCCCGACAAGGGCGCGGCCCTGAAGAGCCCGTACACCGTGGTCCGTCGCGACGCGTCGCGCAAGCTCGTGGCGGTGCCCTTTCACGAGGCGTTCCCCGAGCCGATAGCCCGGGCCGCGGCGAAGCTGCGCGAGGCCGCCGGGCTCGCCGAGGATGCGGGCCTCAAGAAGTACCTCGATCTGCGGGCGGGAGCGCTCTCCGGCGACGACTACCGTCCGAGCGATCTGGCGTGGATGGACATGAAGTCGAACGGCATCGACGTCGTGATCGGCCCGATCGAGAACTACGAGGACGCCCTCTTCAGCTACAAGACGACGCACGAGGGGTACGTGCTCATCAAGGACCGCGACTGGAGCGCGCGCCTCGCCAAGTACGCGGCGTACCTGCCCGAGCTCCAGCGCGGACTGCCCGTTCCCGATGCGTACAAGAAGGAAAAGCCGGGGACCGACTCCGACCTCAACGCCTACGACGCCGTCTTCTACGCCGGCGACTGCAACGCCGGATCGAAGACGATCGCGATCAACCTGCCGAACGACGAGGAGGTCCAGCTCCGCAAGGGGACGCGCCGCCTGCAGCTCAAGAACGCGATGCGAATCAAGTTCGATCAGATCCTGGTCCCGATCGCGGGAGAGCTCATCGCGCAGGACGAGCGGTCGCACGTCAAGTTCGACAGCTTCTTCGAGAACGTGATGTTCCACGAGGTCGCCCACGGCCTCGGCATCAAGCACACGATCGACGGAAAGCGCACGGTGCGCGACGCGCTGAAGGAGCAGCATGGGGCCCTCGAGGAAGGAAAGGCGGACATCCTTGGGCTCTACATGGTGTCGAAGCTGAAGGAGAAGGGGGTTCTCGGCGACGCCGACCTGATGGACAACTTCGTCACCTACCTCGCCGGCATCTTCCGCTCGGTCCGGTTCGGGTCGACCGAGGCGCACGGCCGCGCGAACATGGCGCAGTTCGACTTCTTCAAGCGGATGGGGGCGTTCACACGCGACGACGCGACGGGCACCTACCGCGTCGATTTCCCGAAGATGCAGGCGGCGATGGCCGCTCTGTCGGAGAAGATTCTGAAGCTCCAGGGCGACGGGGACTACGACGGCGTCGCCGCCTTCCTCCCGAAGAAGGGGGAAATGGACGAGACGCTCGCCCGCGATCTCGCGCGGCTTGCGGCGGCCGACATCCCCACCGACGTCGTTTTCCGGCAGGGCATGGACGTGCTCGGGAGCGCGGCCGCCAAGTAGCGCGACCTCCCACAACGTTCGCATTGCCGCCGTGCAACGTTACTGAATCGCAACCGGCGGCGTTAAGGCACAGCACTCCTCCCGGAGATTCGGTCCGTACGCTCACAGGTCGTCGTGAACGTCCGGACTTCATCCACCAGAGGAGGAATGCCCCATGTCGATTCGGAAGCTCGTCGTTCTCGTGATTTGCGGTCTCATCTCGCTCGCCTCCGCCGTCGCCGCACCGCAGGATCTTCAGGCCGGCGTCTCGTCCATTTCCGGAAACCAGATCACCCTGGCGGTCACCAACCCGACCGGCGGAGACGAAACCGCGCGGGTCCGATTCACCGTTCGGTTCGACGACGGTACGACCCAGACATTCACCACGCCGAATCTCACGGTCGCCGCCGGCGCCACAGTCACGGTGACTCTCGCCGGAGCGAACGCCATCAGCGGGATAACCGACGGCCCCGAGCCCATCGTGCCGTAGGGAAAGCTCCCGCGACGAGAGAAAAGACTATCGCCGTCGGCGCGCGCGGGCCGGACGGCCGCCCGGCCGCCGCGCCCCGGAGAGGGCGGCACGCACGTCCTCAGCCTCTGGGGTGATCGCGTCGATGAACTCGAGATGGCTCGCGGCGCGGTCGAGCTCGGCCCGGGCGAGTGCGTCGTCTCCCAGCACCTGGTATGCGCGCCAGAAGTAGTAGTGCAGACGGAAGCGGACCACCGCGTCTCCGGTCGAGATCGCCTCGGCCAGAACCTGCGTGAGCTTCGACAGGCACTCGGCGGCGCGGCCGCACGCGAGATGCGCGCGCGCCACGTCGATCGTATACAGAAGGCGAAGGCGCGCCATCTTGTGGCGGCGTGCGTACGTCTGGGCCGTCCGGGCGGCCGCGAGCGCCTCTGCCGGACGACCCTGACCGAACGCGATGCGAATGCGAACCGCGAGGGCCCGGCAGTAGCCGGCGTGATCCGGGTGCGCCCTGTACGCCGCGAGTGCCTTGTCCAGCGCGACGTGGGACGCTCGGAACTCACGCCGATCGATGAGCACGAGAGCCTTCTGGTGGAACACGAATGCGATCTGGTGCTGGGGCGTGGATTCGTCGAGAAGGCTCTCCGCGCGATCGATGAGCGCGGTCGCGACCTCGGCACCCCCGAGCGAGTACCAGCAGCGCGAGGCCTGGGCGAGCACCGACGGCATGATCTTGGGATGAGGGGGCTCGACGAGGAGGCCGTCGATGACGTGCTTGGCGAACTGGAACTTTCCGAGCGTCGCCGCGACCGACGACAACGCGAGCAGCGCGCTCTGCTTCGCGAGCGGGTTCTCGCCGGCGTCGATCTGCTTCAGCGCCATGAATCCCGCGAGCGCGGCGCGGCTGTCTCCCTCGAGGGCGGCCTTGTGCGCGCGCTTGTACAGGCGCTTGGGGTCTTTCTCGGCCGGGAGCTCGCCCGCCATCTGCTCGAGGTCGAGCAGATCGCCGGCCGCCTGCATCGGCACCTGGTAAACCTGGAGAAGCTGCTGGAGGCGGGGGAGGCCCGGGTCGAACACGCCCTGCTCGATCCTCGCCAAGGTGCTGAAAGGAATGATGTTCCCCGACTTCGTCGACATCTCCTCGACGTCCCGCAGTGTGTAGCCGAGCCGCGTGCGCTGCTCTTTGAGGAACCGGGCTACCGCGAGCGAGGTCGGAACGTGCTTGGCGGGCATGCGGGAGACGGTAAGCCCGTTGTGGAAAGGAATCAAGAGATTTGCTTGACAGCAACAGACATAACCGGTAAGACTTGACAGTGAGTTGGGTCGGGGCCCCGAGTAGCTCCCGGGTGGGAGCAATTGCAACCGGTCCATACGTCCCCCTCCCGGCGTGACGGAGTCGGAATGATCGAACAAAGCGGGAAACCGATCCTGATCACGACGGTGTGCATCGCTCTGTGCTCGTGCACGATCCACAAGACCGGCGGCCATGGAAAAGGCCCTCAGGCGTTCGCCGTCAACGCGAAGCAGCGATTCCTCGTCGCCAAGGAAAGCAAGGACTCGGTCCACAAGTTCTGCGCCGAGCCGAGTCCGGACGTGTTCTCGGCGATCAGTGCCGCGATAGAAGCAAGCGGCGGCTCCAACGACAAGGCGAGGGCCGACATGAAACTTGCGCTCTCGGAAGCGGCTTCGAGCATCGGCTCCCGGACCGAGACGATTCAGCTCCTGCGGGACGCCATGTACCGAATCTGCGAGCTGACGATGAACGGGGACATGCTCCCGGAGGAAGCCGCGGAGCTGCACCGGCGATACCACAAGTCGATGGTGACTCTCGCGGCGGTGGCAGCGCTGGCCGACGTGGCGCGTCCCCCGGCCGTGGCTCTCACGGGTAACGCGCAGCTGTCGGGCGAAGCGCTTGCGCAGATCGGAAAGGATCTCGAGCCCGCGAGCACGTCCACCGCGGCGGTTCCCTCGGACGCGAAGCCGCGCAACGTCGAGGCCGTCGCGGGCGTGGTCGACCATCTCGTGACCGAGGTCTACGCGGACGAGCACATCCGCGAGTGCATCGACGTGATCGGCCAGCACACGAACGACCAGCAGACGATCGACACTCAGGAATTCCTCAAGGAGGCGTCCACGATGACCGATCCGTCGAAGATCCAAGCCACGCTGGATCGTATAGAGAAGCTGGGGAACGCGTCCGAGAAAGTGCGCATTCTGCTCACGACGCCGCCTGCCGACCTTGAGGGAGTTCACAAGCTCGCGAAGCAGGTCCTCAGCGACACCGAGCCCGAGGCGAAACTGGCCAAGGGTCGATTCGTCGCGACGAAGGGGCTCTACGACTACTGCGCGGCGATTTCGTCGTCGCTCGGTCGCCTGGTGAGCGCCGTCGAGGGGCGGAAGGACGGCGCGTCGAAGTAGCCGTCGCCGCACCGGTCCGCCCGCGCTACGATTCCGTCTCCGATTCCTCGCGGAGGCGGCACCGGCCATGAACGTCGAGCATCTCACCCCGATCCTCAACGTGTCCGACATGGAGCAGAGCTTCGCGTGGTTCGAGAAGCTCGGCTGGACGAAGTGCTGGGATTACGGCGACCCGCCGAGCTTCGGCGCGGTTGCCTCCGGCAAGTGCGAGATCTTCCTCTGCCTGGGCGCCCAGGGCGCGCGGGGCGGGCCGGGGCCGAAGTTCCCCGGAGACGACGAGACGGGCGCCGTGTGGATGAGCTGGTGGCTCCCGTCTCCCCAGGCGGTCGACGCGGCCCACGCGCTCGCGATCGAGAACGGGCTCACCGTGACCTGGCCGCCGACCGACGAGCCGTGGGGCGTGCGCGAGTTCCACCTGCGGCATCCCGACGGGCACACGTTCCGGGTGAGCGCGGGGATCGCCGAGGAATGACCGCGACCGTCGCCGAGAGGGTGCGATTCCTGCACCGCGGCCTCAAGGCGCGCTGGCGGAACCAGCGCGTCGAGATCGGGGCGATCCGCGGCGCGGTGCGTCCGGACGACGTCGTCGTCGACGTGGGCGCGAACAAGGGGAGCTATCTGCGGTCGCTCTCGCTCGCCGTGCCGCGCGGCCGCGTCGTCGCGTTCGAGCCGCAGCCGCTCCTGGCCGCGTACCTCGCACGCCTGTGCGCCGCCTCCGGGTACGACAACGTCGTCGTCGAGGCGGCCGGAGTCTCGAGCCGCGACGGGACCCTGACGCTCGCGATCCCAGGGGACGGAGCGCCGTCTCCGGGCGCGTCGTTCGAGAACGCCGTGCGCGCCGGCGCGCACACGAGCGTGCACGTGCCCGTGCGATCTCTCGACGGCTACTTCGCGGGCGAGACGCGGCGCATCGGCGCCATGAAGATCGACGTCGAGGGTCACGAGATGGCGGTCCTCGAGGGTGCCGAGCGCATCCTGCGGGAGCACGGGCCGCTCATCGTCATCGAGATCGTCGGGACCCATACCGGCGCGGGGAGCGTCGAGGCGGTCCTCGATCATCTGCGGACCCGGTCGTACGACGGGCACTTCGTCCACCGCGGCCGTCTCGAGCCGCTCTCGACGTTTCGTCCCGAGCGTCACCAGCGTGTCGTCGGCGAGCGGTACCTGCACCACCCCGATTTCTGCGACAACTTCGTGCTGACGCGGAGGCGCTGATCAGCGCCGCTCGAGCTCCTCGAGCGTCTTCGGCCAGTCCTTCCCGAGCAGGCGAGAGAGCGCGCGATCGGCCAGCAGGCGCCCGCCGGTCTGGCAGCGCGCGCAGTAGTTCGCCTCGTTCTCGGCGTAGACGATCCGCTGCACCGGCGATCCGCACGCCGGGCAGGCTTTCCGGTAGCGGCCGTGGACCGCCATCTCCTCGCGGAAGGCAGTCACCTTCTCGGGGAAGCCGTCGCCGGACTCCCTGCCCAGCCGGTCTCGCCAGTCGCGCAGCGTCTTCTGCACGGCGTCGCGGAGGCGGGTGATCTCCGCATCGTCGAGATTCCGGGTCAGCTGCGCGGGCGAGAGCTTCGCGGCCCACAGGATCTCGTCGGAGTAGGCGTTGCCGATGCCGCTGAAGATCGTCGGGTCGGTCAGCGCACGCTTGAGCGTGCGGTTTTCGCGCACCAAGGTCGACCGGAAAGCCTCGAGCGTCGCCTCGAGCGGCTCGAGGCCGCCGGGATCGAGGGCGGCCAGCCCCTCCTCGCCGCGCACGATGTGAAGCGATGCCCGCTTCTTGCTTCCGGCCTCGGTCAGCGTGAGCGTGCCGCCACCGAAATCGAAGGCCGCGAGCGCGAGCTTTCCCGCGAGCTTCGTCCCCTTGGGCTTCCAGTGCAGCCGCCCGGCGATCATCAGGTGGAGGACGAGGAGGATCCCGCCGTCGAGGCCGATCACGATCCGCTTTCCAAGTCGGCGGAGGCGGGTGACCCGCCGGCCCTCGGCGTCCTGCGGCGACGGGGACACCGTGCGGAGGAGAAACGGGCTCACGAGGCGCACGCGCTCGAGCGTGTCGCCCTCGATCCGGGCGCGCAGGGCGGAGAGATAGACCTCGATATCGGGCAGCTCGGGCAAGGCGTCAGCGCGCCGTGTGCGACGCGCGCTTCAACCGGTCGGCGACGGCCAGTGCCAAGCCCTCGACGCCCTCGGGAGGGACCGCGAGGATCAGGTCGATGTCCCCGGCGTCGAGCTCGCGGAGCATCGTGAAGAGATTGCGCGCGGCCTCCTCGAGGTCTCCGGAATCGGTCAGCGCGCGCAGCTCGACCGGAACGCCGTACCGCTTGGCGGCGGCATCCGCCGCCGCGTGCGCCGCGGACCGTGTCGCGAAGACTCCGACGAGCCCGATGCGCCGCGTGCCCTGGGGCAGCTCGGGCGGGCCCGGGGCCAGCACGAGTGGCGTGCGCGGCGCGTAGTGCGAGGGCGCCATCCCGGGAGACGCCATCGGCGCGTCCGCCTCCGCACGGGCCGCGGCGGGCGCGAGCCTCACGCTCGCGGCCTCCTCGATTGCTTCCACCGACGTGCCGCCGGGACGCATCAGCGTCAGCGTTCCGTCCGGCGAGATCGCGACCACGGTCGACTCCACTCCGACCGCCGCCGGTCCGCCGTCGAGGACGATTCCGACGCGCTCGCCGAGCTCCTCCACGACGTGCACCGCGGTCGTCGGGCTGATGCGCCCGAACCGGTTGGCGCTCGGGGCGGCGAGCGGCAGGCCCAGCTCCTTGAGGAGCGCCTGGGCCACCGGGTGCGACGGCATGCGGATCGCGACCGTGTCGAGGCCGCTCGTCACGAGGTGCGGAACGCGGGGTCCGCGAGGAAGGACGAGCGTCAGCGGGCCCGGCCAGAACCTCCGCAGCAGGATGTCGGCGCGCTCGCGCGCGAGCTGGGGGAGGCGCGCGACGTCGACGAGGCCGAGGTCGTGGAGCCCCGAGAGAACCTCGCGCTCGAGCGGCCCCGGCGGGCGCACCACGTGCACGATGAGCGGGTCGAATCGCGGCCGGTCCTTCGCGGCGAAGATCCGTGCGACCGCCGCCGCGTCGAACGCCACGGCCGCGAGGCCGTACACGGTCTCGGTGGGCAGCCCCACGAGCTCGCCGCGGCGGAGCGCGTCGGCCGCGCGCCGGATGTTCTCGGGAACCGACGGGAGAATGGTCGCCACGAATCCTCCGTCCCACGGTGCGGCCGCGGGCGCGACGATAATATCCCGCATGCATCGCCGTACCCTCGATCCACCGCGTCCGGCGGAGGGCCTCGGCCTCGCCCATTCTCCGCTGGGACCGCCGCACGAGGCCGCTCCGCGTCCCCGGGCGCATTTCGACCCGAAGCGCGGGTGGTTCCGCCGGATCGAGCGCGCGGCGAGCCTCGCGCTCTCGAGGCACGTCTGGCCGCGCCTCCCGGGGATCTCGTGGCCGTATCGCGGCATCCTGAGAGGCTCGCTGACGCTGGCGGAGGCGGAGATTCCGCTGCGGGGATTGGCCGGAGTACTCGAGGGGTTGACGATGCTGTTCATCTCGGACGTGCACGCGGGGCCATTCCTCGACCCCGGCGTTCTGGCGGAGGCGTTCGAGAAGCTGCAGGCGGTTCGCGCCGATGTCGTCATCCACGGCGGCGACCTCGCGACCTCCGTTCCGCAGGAGATCGAGCCGCACGAGCCGGCGTTTCGCGGCCTCACGGCTCCCTGCGGTGCGTTCGCGGTCCTGGGAAACCACGATCACTACGCGTCGAACCTGCCACGCATTCGCTCGTTCTACGAGCGCTGCGGCATCCGCCTGCTCGTGAACGACGCGGTGGCGATCGGCCGGAACGGCGCCGCGCTGGCCCTCGCAGGAATCGACGACTGGAACATCGGACGGCCGGATCTCGGACGAGCGATCGCGGCGGCCCGCGCGGCGGCGCCGGGATCGCCGATCGTGCTCGCGTCGCACAACCCCGACGGATTCTTCGACGCCGCCGACGCAGGCGTCTCGCTCGTGCTTGCGGGTCACACGCACGGCGGCCAGGTTCGCATTCCCGGCCGTCCCGTCCTGGTGCGGATGAGCCGTTACCGTCTCGACGAGGGACGGTACGAGCGCCGCGACGCGCAGATCGTCGTCAGCCGCGGGATCGGCGTGTGCGGCCTTCCGGTCCGCCTCTTCTGTCCGCCGGAGGCGCTCCGCATCACGCTCCGGTCCCACGCGGCGTGACCGCCGGGCTACCCTGATCGCGATGTCGCCGATGGCCTGGCTGGTCGCGCTCTGGGGCGGGATCTTCTCGCTCGCGTGGATCGCGATCGGGCTCGTGTCGCTCCAGGCCGCCGTGCGGTTCCGCACGATGCGCGATCTGGACGCGCCGGAGCCGAGCCGGTGGCCGCGCCTCTCGGTGATCATCGCGGCCTGCGACGAGGCGGGCACGATCGGCCCGGCGCTCTCGACGCACCTGGCCTCCGATTACCCGGACCTCGAGATCGTTGTCGTGAACGACCGCTCGACCGATCGCACGGGAGCGATTCTCGACGAGATCGCAGGACGCGATTCCCGCGTGCGCGCCGTTCACGTCCGGGAGCTTCCCGCCGGCTGGCTCGGCAAGGTTCACGCCCTCAACGAGGGCGTCGCGGCGGCGTCGGGGGAATGGCTCCTGTTCACCGACGCCGACGTGCACTTCGGCCCCGACACGCTCCGCCGCGCGGTCGCGCACGCCGCGGCGCATGGCATCGACCACCTCGCCGTGGCGCCGAACGTGATCACGCCCGCGCGCGTGCTCGAGATCACGAGCGCCGCGTTCGCGACGAGCTATCTCGTCGGCACCGGAGCCTCGCGCGTGGACCGTCCCGGCTCGCGCGGGTACGCCGGCATCGGCGCGTTCAACCTCGTCCGCCGCGCGGCGTTCGAGAGGACACCGGGATTCCCCTGGCTCCGCCTCGAGATCGTCGACGATCTCGGGCTCGGGCTGATGATGCGCGACGCGGGGGCGAAGCGCGCGTTCTGCTTCGGCATCGGCGATCTCGACATCACCTGGTACCACACGTTCAGCGCCATGGCGCAAGGTCTCGAGAAGAACCTGTACGCCTGCTTCTGCCACTACAAGCCGGTGCGGTTGCTCGCGTTTCTCGCCGGCGGCGCCTTGTTCCTGCCCGCGCCCTTCGTGGCGCTCGCCGCGAAGCCGCGGCCGTGGCTTCCGATCCTGGGTATCGTCGCCCTCGCGATCTTCTTGATCGACGCCGCACTGCTCGCCGTCAAGGCGCGGCGCTCGTTCGTCTCGCTCGTGCTCGCGCCTGCCGGCGGGATCCTGCTCGCCGGCCTGATCGCGCGCTCGGCTTACAAGTGCATCAGGGACGGTGGAGTGACCTGGCGCGGGACGTTCTATCCGCTGGCGGCGCTACGGGAAAACCAAAGAGTGAAGCTGTGGTGACGCTCACTCGTAGCCGATCTCCGGCGTGAGCGGAATGCGGCTCGGCACGAACGTGCCGCTCCCGCGCGCAACGTCGCGGCCCTCCGGATCCTGAACCAGAGACTCGGCCACGTAGAGGCTGCGCCCGCGATGGACGACGAGGCCGGTCGCGCGAAGCTCGCCTTGGGAGACCGGCCGCAGGAAGTAGACGTTGTACGAAACGGTGAGCACGAAGACGTCGGTCACGAGCGAATTCGCGGCGAAGAAGGCCGCATCGTCGAGCGCTTTGAAATACACCGAGCCGTGTATAGCGCCGGCGGCGTGGAAGAACTCGGGCTTCACCGGCATCGTGATCACGGCCCTCCCTTCCGAGATCCTGATGGCCGGCTCGAAGTAACGATTGATCGGCGCTCGCCGGTACATGCGCTCGAGCTTGCGGAAGTGCTCGTCGAGTGGTGGCATGAGGTTGGCCCTTCCTATCGCTCCAAGCAGGAGCGCCGATCACCCCGCGTATGCATCGTCCTGCTCGATCCGCGACACCACCCACTCGAACGCGCCGCCCCCGAGCTTGCTTCCGCAGAACCCGCAGACGATGGCCTGGCCGCCTTGCTCCACCGGCGCGCCGCACGACGGGCAGACTCGGGGCGCGGTTGGAGCGCCCGCCGCCGCACGCAGGAACGTCCAGTACTCCGAGAACGTCGTGGGGTCCTTCGGATTCCCGGAGACCGTCTTGCCGTCCTTGTCCGCGGTCCAGTCGAGGGCGCGCGCGTAGATGCGCACGGCGATCGCCTCGTAGTACGCGTCCGTGTCGATCTTCACGGGCACGACCTTCAGCACCTCGACCTGCTCGACCTTGTTGGTCAGTCCGAACGACTCGTAGCGCTCCAGCCAGTACCGGTGCGTCTGGTAGAGAGCGTCCGACTCGTAGGGGCGCGCCGGACCCCAGTCGCGCGACGACCAGGCTTTCTGGAGGGCGAGGAAGGTCGCGCGCACGCGCTCGTCGAACGCGGACCACGAGTGATCGGGGTGCTTCCCCTCGAACGCGCGCTTCGCCGACTGGAATCGTGGGTCGTACACCGTCGGCAGATCGGTGCCCTCCTCGACGCCGCCGGCCTGAGGCATCTCCGGGGGCGACAACGGGCGCCGGTTCGCGTACGGGATGCGTACCACCTCCCACTGCGCGAGGCCGCCGGTGCGGGGCGCTCCGCAGCTCGGGCACGTTCCGTCGGTCTTCGGCTCCTCGGTCGATCCGCACCCCGGACATCCCAGCGCGCGCATCTTGTCCGGCGCAGGGGAGTGCACGCCGGCCTTGCGGCGGAAGCTCCAGCGCTCGTCGCAGAGGACGTGCTGCGTCGCGCCGCTTCGCCGCTCGGTGACGTTCGCCTCGTAGGAGACGTCGACGATCACGAAGCCTCCATCGGTCGCGGCCTGAACGATCTTCGTCGCGCCCAGGATGACGTCGCTCGTGCTCTCGAGGTTGACGCGGTCCGCGAAGAGCTTGTCGATCGCTTCTTGCGCCATCCACGGGACGACGGCGTCACGATTCCCGGTCCCACGCATCTCTTGAGCGCGGACGTAGACGAGCTGCGCGAAATCGACGAAGACCGGCTCGGAGAAGAACGGATCCGAGGAGCGCACGGGGGTGAGATTCACCGGCCCGCCGCGCAGCGCGGGAGCGGTCCACGCGCCACCGGCCTGGCTGGAGGACAGGGTCGTCGCATTCTCGCCGACGTCGAGGTGCAGCCCGCCGGACAGCTTCATCCTCACGAGGACGACGATCACGAGGATCAAGAGCGGGATGCCGATGACCGGCTCCCTGAAGACGAGCCAGAAGAGCACGCGCACCAGCGCGAAGATGAGGCCGGCGTCCCCGTCACCGCCGCCGGAATGGCCGTGGCCGCCCCCGGAAAAGCCGCCGCCTCCGCCGACCCTCGCGAGTGCCGCCGCGGGTGCCAAGAGCGCGGCGAAGATCGCGAGGAGGTTTCTCGCCCGATGCCTCACGAAACGAACCGCGGGGCGTCCGGCATCTCGTTCGTCTCGTCCTTCTTGTCGCCGGGCGCGCGCTCGCGCAGGAGATCTCCGATCGCGGCGATGCCGCGGACGAGATCCTGGGTCGTCTTGATCGCGTGCGCTTCGCGTCCCGATCCGAACCGAACCGTCGACCAGATCGGCTGGTGGACGCTCGCGGCAAGACCCAGATCCGCGATCAGCGCCACCCGCCCCTCGAGCCGCGAGACGTAGACCAGGAGACCTGTCCGCCCCTTCACCCCGTGCACCGCCTCCGAGACGAAGTGAGCCGCGGCGGCGCGCTCGACCTGCGTCTTCGCGCGCGGAGCAGGGATCAACGGCCCCAGGACCGCCGGCGTCCGGTTCATCAGCCAGGCCGCGACGCCGAGGACGAGCGGGATCTCCACCATCACCCACGCGGGATGAAACGTCTGCGGAAGGAAGAGGGCTCCCGCCAACGCGACGCAGGCGAAAAAGGCCCCGCCGATCAACGCGATGTCGAGGTAGGACCCCGACCGGGAGGCGACCACGACCACGATCTCCGCGCACGTGCCCCGCTCTGCATTCCGGACCGCTTCGGCGATCGTGGCGGAAAAGTCGCGATCGGTGCGCACCATGACGCCCGCCTTCCTCGTGAGGGGCACCGAGTGTACATTCGCAGGGCTTGAAGACCATCCTCCTCATGCGGCACGCCAAGGCGGAGCTTCTCGCTCCGGGGCAGCGCGACTACGATCGCCCGCTCGCCTCGCGCGGCCGGCAGGACGCGGCGCGCATGGGAAAGGCGCTCCGCGCGATGAAGATCTTTCCCGACGCGGTCGTCGCCTCTCCGGCCCGGCGCGCGCGCGAGACCGCCGAGGAAGTCGTCAAGGCGCTCAAGCACGCCGAGGAAATCCGCTGGGACAAGAGCCTCTACGCCGCCGCCGGCGACGCGTGGCTGGCCGCGCTGCGCAAGCTCGAGGCGAAGATCGACGTTGTGGCCGTCGTGGCCCACACCCCCGGCATCGAGGACGCGGCCGCGCTCGTCGTCGGTGCGTCCACCGGGTTCATCGACTGCCCCACGGCGGGGATCATCGCGATCGAAGCCGACCCGCCGTCGTGGAAGGGTCTGGAGCCCGGAGCCGGGGCGCTCCGCTGGTTCCTGCGTCCGAAGCTGCTCGAAGCGCTGGAGTGAAACGCGCTACAATCGGACTCCCCCAAGGAGGAACGAGCCATGGCACTCGCGGCGTTCAACCTCAAGCGCTGGATCGACGAGCATCGCCAACTGCTCAAGCCGCCGGTCGGCAACGCCATGGTCTGGAAGGACACGGAGTTCCAGGTGATGATCGTCGGCGGCCCGAACGCCCGCAAGGATTACCACATCGAGGACGGCGAGGAGCTGTTCTTCCAGATCGAGGGCGACATCGTCGTCAAGGTGATCGACGGCGGGAAGCCGCACGACGTGATCGTCCGCGAGGGAGACATCTTCCTGCTTCCTCCCGGCATCCCGCACTCGCCGCAGCGGCCCGCGGGCACGGTCGGTATGGTCGTCGAGCGCATGCGCGCCGAAAAGGAGATCGACCACCTGACCTGGTTCTGCGAGTCGTGCGGAAACAAGCTCCACGACGCGACGTTCCACTGCAAGGACCTCGCGACCCAGTTGAAGCCGGTCATCGAGGCCTTCTTCGCCGACGAGGCGAAGCGGACCTGCAAGAAGTGCGGCACGGTGATGCAGCCGCCGGCGCCGGCGAAGGCGGTCTAGGGGGGATGCCCCCGCACGCATCGCAGCGGCCATTCAAGGTCGACCTTCACACCCACATCCTGCCGGAGCATCTTCCCGACCTGACGGAGCGGTACGGCACGCCCGGGTTCATCCAGCTCGACCACCACGCCCCCGGGTGCGCGCGGATGATCCTCGACGGCGCGCTGTTCCGCGAGATCCAGGACAACTGCTGGGAGCCGCGGCGCCGTCTCGACGAGTGCGCC
>DATKHQ010000268.1:0-7248 GCA_035510175.1 Candidatus Sulfotelmatobacter sp.
AGCGCCACCGGCTCCAGCAAAGACCGGCACGTCGCCATCCGCCAGTTCGGTGAAGGTACCGCCGGACCAGCTCGACTCTCTGGTGGCCCCGATTGCACTCTACCCGGACCCGCTGCTCGCGCAGACGCTTGCCGCCTCGACCTATCCGCTCGAGATCATCCAGCTCCAGCAGTGGATGGCGAAGCACCCGGACCTCAAGGACAAGGCGCTCGCCGACGCCGTGGCCAAGGAGCCCTGGGACCCGAGCATCCAGTCGATGGCGGCCGTCCCCGAGGTCGTGAAGCGTCTCGCCGACGACATTCAGTGGACCACGGAGCTGGGGAACGCCTTCCTCGCGCAGCAGAGCGACGTCATGGACGCGTGCCAACGCATGCGCAAGAAGGCGCAAGACAACGGGGCGCTCAAGACCAACGAGCAGCAGAAGGTCGAGACCAAGACGGTCGAGCAGAAGACCGTCATCGTCGTCGAGTCCTCGAGTCCGGAAGTCGTGTACGTGCCGTCGTACAGTCCGACGGTGGTGTACGGCCCCCCGGTCTACCCGTATCCGCCGATCTACTACCCCCCGTACCCGCCGGGAGCCGCGTTCGTGTCGTTCAGCTTCGGCGTGATGATGGGGGCCGCGATCTGGGGCGGCTCGTGCTGCGGGTGCGGTTGGGGCGGCAACAACGTCAACATCAACGTGAACAACAACTTCAACAAGGTCAACAACATCAATGGCGGCAACCGCGGTGGCGCCGGCAACCGCGGCGGCGCCGGCGGCGGGAACTGGTCGCACAACCCGTCGCATCGCGGCGGGGCGCCGTACGGCGACCGCACGACCGCGAACAAGTACGGCGGCTCGGCTCGCGGCGACGCGGGGGGCGGACGCGGCCCTTCAGCGTCGCAGCAGGGCGGACGCGGCACAGGGGC
Source organism: Candidatus Sulfotelmatobacter sp. (assembly GCA_035510175.1). GTDB lineage: Bacteria > Acidobacteriota > Polarisedimenticolia > Polarisedimenticolales > DASRJG01 > DASRJG01. Next base: position 910 of record DATKHQ010000268.1, read on the forward strand.
CGGAGGCGCGGGCGGGGCCGGAGGCGCCGGCGGCAACCGCGGCGGCCCCTCTGCGTCCCAGCAGGGCGGACGCGGCACGGGCGCCGGAGGGGCTGGAGGCGCCGGCGGCGGCGGAGACAAGATCGGGAGTCGCAACGTCGGCGGCGGCTCGAGCTCGAGGGGAGGCGGATTCAGCAGCGGGGGCAGTCGAGGATTCAGCGGATCGGGCGCCCGCGCGTCGAGCTCGCGGGGCTCGTCGAGCTTCGGCTCGCGCGGCGGTGGTGGCGGGAGGCGGAGATGAGCGCGATGAGAACGATCACGCGTTCGATAGTGGCGCTGTCGATCGGCGCGTGGGCGGTCGCGTTGCAGGCCGCAGCACCCGCCGCGGATGCGTCCGCCGGGCCGGAGACGTTCGCGTCGCCCGAGAAGGCGGCGCAGGCTCTCGTCGCCGCGGCCGGCACGTACGACCTCGGGGCGTTGAAGGTGATTCTCGGCCCCGACGGCGTCGACCTCGTCGTCACCGAGGACGAGGTCCAGAGCAAGAATCAGAGCCTCGCGTTCGCCGAGAAGGCCAAGGAAAAGCTGCGCGTCGCCCGCGATGCCAAAAACCCGGCCGTCGCGACGATCGTCGTGGGCAAGGACGACTGGCCGATGCCGATCCCGCTCGTCGAGCGAGAAGGCAAGTGGGTCTTCGATACGAAAGCTGGCCGCCAGGAGATCCTCTTCCGCCGCATCGGACAGAACGAGCTGGACGCCATCCAGATCTGCCACGGGTACGTCGAGGCCCAGCGCGACTACGCGAGCGAGCGCCACGACGGCTCGCTGCTCAACGAGTACGCCCAGCGCATCGTCAGCACTCCCGGTAAGCACGACGGGCTCGCGTGGCAGGAGCCGGACGGAACCTGGGCGGGTCCAGTGGGCGAGGGGATCGCGCGCGTGATCGCCGAGGGGTATTCCGACCGGCGGGAGCCCTACCACGGGTACTACTTCAAGGTCTTGAAGTCGCAGGGCCCGTCGGCCCCGATGGGAGCGATGGACTTCGTCGTGAAGGGGGCCATGATCGGGGGGTTCGCCCTCGTGGCCGCGCCCTCCGATTACGAGGTCACCGGGATCAAGACCTTCATCGTCAGCCACACCGGGACCGTGTACGAGAAGGATCTCGGACAGGACACGCTCGACAAGTTCAAGGCGATGGACACGTACGACCCGGATTCGAGCTGGCACAAGGTCGTCGAGCACTGAGGGCGAGGTTCAGCGCGCGCTTCCGGTCCCCGCCGGCCCGCCCAACCCGCCCTGCCGGACCCAGTCCGAGATCAGCTCGTATCCGATCGAGAACACGACCGCGCCGATGAACAGGCCGATGAGGCCGTGCAGGATCAGCCCGCCGATTGCGCCGATGAGGATGACGGCGACGGGGATCTTCGAGCCGCGGCCCATCAGCAACGGCTTCAGCAGCGCGTCGCTGAACGACACCCCGAAGCACCAGATGCCGAACAGGACGGCCGTCAGCTTGCTGTCGTTCGTGGCGACCACGTAGAGGATCGCGGGGGCCAGAACGATGATCGGGGGAAGCTGAGCGACCGCGAAGACCAGCACGAGCAGCGCCCACAACCCCGCGCCGGGAACGCCGGCGACGACGAGCCCGGCCGCCGCGAGCACGGCCTGGATCGCGGCGACGCCGACGACCCCCTTCGCCACCGTGGAGATCGCGTCGCGCGCCAGCGGAACGATGGCCTCGCCGCGGGGACCGCCGACCCGGCGGGCCACCGCGTAGGCGACGGCGACCATGGTGTCCCGCCGGACCCAGAAGAAGCCGGCGATCACGAGCCCGACGGCCGCCAGCAACGCGGCACCGACTCCCTGCTTCGCAATCGACACGAGACCCATGGCGGCCTTGAGAATCTGAGGCTGGAGCCGCTCGGCGGCGCCTGCGAGGTTCGTCGACGCCGCGGTCCAGGCCTCGTAGAGCGGCTTGCCGATCACGGGCCACTCGGCAACCCGTTCAGGCGCCGGAGGAATCGCGATCGTCCCTTCGCGGACCCGCGCAGAGACCCCGCGAACGCCGTCGACGAGGGACTCCGACAGGAAGACCACGGGCACCAGAAGAGCCGCGAGGCAGGCCACCACGAGAATGACCGCCGCCAGCTTCTTCCGCCCCGACAGCATCTTCTCGAGCTTCGCGTAGAGCGGGTACAACGCGACGGCGAGAACGACTCCCAGCACCGCCGCCATCAGGAACGGCCGGATGATCGCGTAACACCAGTAGACGAGGAGCCCGACCAGGATCAAACGAACGGCCAGCTCGGTCCCCTTACGAAGGAGGTCCAGGTCCACGCCGCGGGCGCCCGTGTCGTTCATCGTGACCGGATTATCCGTCCCTCCCGTCCCGGCACAAGGGATTTCTCCGCTTGGAGAGTATCCTCCGTCGCCTGGAGGTCGAATGAGCCACAACCGCCCATTTCCCGTGGCGTCCCGCCGCCTTTTGTTGCTCGTCTTCGCCGCCGCGATCGCCCTTCCCGCCTGCGCGGGCCAGGTCTCGTCGAAGGCCGGTGTATTCGACGCCCGGAAGGAGGAGTTCCGTCTCGGGGAGCGGAGCGTGGACCTGACTTTCGTCAAGCCCGTCAAGCCGCGAACGCCGCAGTACCTGGTGCTCTACGCCACCGGGGACGCGGGGTGGATGGGGGCGGCCGGAGCGATCTTCGAGCGGATGGCGGACGAGCGCTTCACACTCGCCGGATACAGCTCGAAGCAGCTCGTCGCTCCGGACAAGGGCTCGAAGCGGCGCGTTCCGATCGCCGAGGCCGCTAGCTTCATCGACGCGATCATCGTCCATTCGCGCAAAGCGCTGGGCCTGCCGGACGCAACGCCCGTCATCGTCACTGGGTACTCCCGCGGGGCCAACCTCGTCGTCTTCGCTGCCGGGGTGACGTCGCTCCAGCACAACGTCGCCGGGGCCGTGGCGATCGCCCTCACCCGCGAGACCGACTTCCTCGAGACGCCGGACCCGGCGAACCGGCCTGCCGGAGTCGTGGTCGACGAGAAGGGCCGGATCCAGACCTATCCCGCGATCGTGCGCGCCGGACCGATCCCGTTCGCGGTGATCCAATCGAAGGGAGACTCGTACGTCCGCTCGGAGGAGGCACGAAAGCTCTTCGGGCCCGACACACCGACACGCCGCCTCTACGAGGTCGACGCCCGGAACCACGGCTTCAGCGGCGGCCGGGACGAGCTCCTCCGCGACCTCGACGAGGCGCTGGCCTGGATCGAGGGCGCACGGAAACCGGAATGAGGACCGGGGAGGCGATCCGCGACGCCCTGCGCGCCTTCGCGCGAAACTGGAGGCGGGTCGTAATCGTCGAGATCTGCTTCAAGCTCCTCGCGACGGTCCTGCTCGCCGCCGCGTCGTCCGCGGTGCTCGCGTGGGTGCAGTCGCGCACGGCGCGCTCCGCCGTGACGAACGTCGATCTCGTCGGGTTCCTGGCGCGGCCCCAGGGCGTTCTCGTGATCCTGCTCCTGGCGGGAGCGGCGGCAGCGTTCGTCCTCGTCGAGCACGGCTTCTTGCTCGCCCTCCTGGCCCGGGACGCCCCGTCATACCCGACTCTCGGCGCGCGCATCGCGGCCGGGGCTGCGGCGGTGACGCGCGTGGCCCGCCTCGCGGTGTTCGCCATCGTCTTAGTGATCGCGGTGCTTGCCGTGGCGGGTGGGCTCCTCGGCGCGACCTACGCCGGACTCCTCGCCGGGCACGACATCAATTTCTACCTATCCGGCAAGCCGCCGGTCTTTCTCGCGGCCCTGGCGATCGGCGCCGTGATCGGTATCGCCGCTGCCGCCGTGATCGTCGTGTTCTATCTCCGTTGGTTCCTCGCGCTTCCCATCACGATCTTCGAGGGCCTGTCCCCACGCAAGGCGTTGTCCGAAAGCCGCCTGCGCATTCGCGGGGCCATGATCCGGGCGGCGGCCGTGTTCGCCGTCTGGCACGGGACGATTGCCGCGATCTCGGCGCTGGTGTTCCTGGCGTTTCGGCCGATCGCGGTGCGCCTGGTCGACGCGGCCGGCGGATCGGAGGCGGCGGTGGTCGCGACGATCGTCGGGCTGCTCGTCGCCGATGCGCTCGGGACGGCGACGATGTCGTTCGTCTCGATGGTCGGTCAGGCCCTGATCGTTCTCAAGATCTATGAAGAGCGGCGGCCGCCCGAGGTGAGCGGCCCGGAGCGGGTGCCTGTTTCGCCGCGGGCCGTCCTGGTCTCGGCACCGGCGGCGGTCGCCATCGTCGCGGCGGGTCTCATCGTCGCCTCCGCGGTCCCCGCCATGCTGTTGGTCTCGCGCCTCGGCAAGCAGGAGCGGATCGAGGTCACCGCTCATCGCGGGGCCTCCCACGACTACCCCGAGAACACGCTGGCGGCCATCCGCGGGGCCATCGCCGCCGGTTCCGACTGGGCGGAGATCGACGTCCAGGAGACCGCCGACGGGCACGTGATCGTCCTCCACGACCAGGACCTGATGCGCCTGGCCGGCGATCCGCGAAAGATCGCGGAGATGAGCTTCGAGGACGCCCGCAAGCTCGACGTCGGATCGCGGTTCAATCCTAGGTTCGTGGGGGAGCGCCTGCCCACGCTCGAGGAGGCGCTCGACCTCGCCCACGGCAAGATCAAGCTCAACGTCGAGCTGAAGTACTACGGCCAGGGAGATCCGCGGCTCGCGAAGGACGTGGCGCGGATCCTCCACGAGCGGGGGTGCGAGCGCGATTGCCTGGTCGCCTCGCTCGACTACGCGAGCCTGGGCGACGCCCGGAAGGAATGGCCCGCCCTCCGCACGGCCGCGATCGTCTCCGCGAAGGTCGGCGACCCAACCCTCCTCGACGCGGACGTTCTCTCGATGAACGGCAAGCTCGTCGACGCCGCGTTCGTGAGATCGGCGCACAGGAAGGGAAAGGAGATCCTCGTCTGGACGATCGACGATCCGAAGCTCGCGACGAGGTTCATGGAGGCCGGGGTCGACAACCTGATCACGAACATTCCCGACCCGATCGGCAAGCTCCGCGACGAGCGCGCCGCTCTCCCGCGGGCCGCCCGCCTCGTGCTCGCGTTCCGGGTCGCCGTGGGCGCCGCGATCGACGCGCCGGCGGCGAGCGCGCCGATCCCGGAGATGTGAGTCGCCGCTCCGGAGGTGCTACTTGAGCTTGATCGCGACCGTGACGCCCGTCGCGGTCTGACCGCCGAGGGCGATGCTGAACTTCGCGTCCTTCTTCCCCGCGATGTTCACCTCGTCGCCGTCCCCCTCGACCTTGTACTTCTCGCCGGCGGCGACCGAGAGTTCCTTCGCGATGTCGCGGCAGACGTCCTTCTTGCCCATCCCCTTTTGCAGGGTGACGCGAACGTCCATGGCGGTGCCGCCGGCCGGCGTGAAGACGAGATTCACCGCCCCGTCGTTCTTCACCTTGCCGTCGCATGCGATCTCCGCCTTCTTCACCGTCGGCGCCGCGGGAGCCGCGGGAGCCGCGGCCGCCGGCGCGGGAGCGGCGACCGGCGCGTGTGCGTCCGGAGCCGGCGATGCCGCCGGCGGATCGGCCGCGATCGCGGTCGACGCCGCCAGCATCACGAATGCCAGACCGGAAAGGTGCCTACTCATCATGGTCTCCTCCGGCCGCGATCGTAGCACGCGTCTCCGCGTCAGGGTCCCTTCGCGCTGGCACGTGTCTCGGCGTTCTTTTGGGCCTTCTCGAGCGCCTTGACGCAGACCTTCTTCTCCGCCGTGATGCGATCGTAGATCCCGCGGAACAGGAGCGTCAGGCCGGCAGTCGCCACCGCAGCACCGGTGGAGGTGATCGCTTCGAGAGGCTTGGCCTCCATCGAGGGCGCGGCGAGCGTCCCGCCCAGCTTGACGTACGGGTTCGCGATCGAAGCCGCCGAGATGCCGACTCCCTTCCTCGGCTTGAGCGTCCAGACCAGGTCGATGCCTTCCGTCGAGAAGTCGACCTTCCCCTTGCCGACGATGGTGAGCTTGTCCGTGCGCACGGCGATCGGCTCGACCGCCGCCTTCCCGCCCTGGATCTCCGCGGCCGCGACCGCGCACTCGACTCCCGTGTACGGCGTCGACTTCCGGAACGGATTCAGGGCGTCCAGGAGGCCGAGCAGGACGTCCGAGGTGACGAGATCCCCGAGGACGTTCGGCAACTGGCCGGGCCCGAGCCGCAGCAACCCATGCCCGTTTGCACCCGCGGCGATCTCGCGAAGGGAGCGTCCCGTTCCCGCGACCTCGAGCTCTATGTCCAGCGCCGGCAGCGTCGCCGACTCCGCCTTCCCCTTCGAGAGGTCCAGGCGGCCGTCCGCGAGACCGGCGACGGCGCGCAGGCTGTATCCG
>DATKHQ010000269.1:0-6874 GCA_035510175.1 Candidatus Sulfotelmatobacter sp.
GGACCGTGGTGCGTCTTGCCTGTGCCATGAGGCGGATTCTACCGCGGGAGGACGGCCTGATCCGAAGCTTATCGCACTCGCGCGTACATCACGGAGTCGATGAGCTGCCCGTCCTTGAACACGCTGCGACGGAGAACCCCCTCGCGGTCGAACCCGGACTTCTCGAGGACGCGCATCGATGCCGGATTCCAGGCGAACACCGGCGCTTCAAGGCGTACGACGTCCATCGTCGAAAAGACGTGCGTGACCGTCGCACGCACCGCGGCGGTCATGATGCCGCGCCCCCAGAACGGCTCGCCGAGCCAGTAGCCGAAGTGCGCCGACTTCGCGTAGACGTCGGCTCTCGGCTCGGCGCCAATGCCGCCCGCGGCCTCGCCGCCGGTCTCGATCGTCCAGTGCGTCGGCGGCGACGCCGCGAGCACGTGCGCGATCCACGCGTCGGCGTGCTCTTCTGTGTACGGATGCGGGAACGCGTCCGTCAGGTTCCGCCAGACATTCCGGTTATTCGCATGGCGGACAAGCGACGTCTTGTCCTCGGGTCGCCAGTCACGAAGGATGCAGAGGCCGCAATCGAGTCGCATCGGGCGATTGTTCCGGCCCGCCGGAGGCGATGTCAAGTTGGGGACATTGTCCCCAATCTAGGGCCCCAGAACGAATCGCGGTTTTCCGGGCGCATCAATGTCCTCGAACGCCACCACGCCCGCGGCGATATGCGCCACGGTTTTCGGCCCGGCCCAATCGCTGCTCTTCCCGTCGTACTGGCGCTCGGAGAACGGGGGCAGCGCTGTCCACGCCCCGTCGCCGAGGCGATAGATCCCTTCCTCCGGGACTCGGCCCTGGGGCGCTTCCCCCTCGAAAAGTCGAGGATCGTGTTGCGCGGCGTCCGGCGCCCACGCAGGCGGCTTGACGAAGGTCACCGCGGACACCAGCACCGACTTCCGATCTGTCGACAGCGCGATCGACACGGACGCATTCCGCCACTCGCGAACCACGGTGGGCGCCTGACCAGGCGTCTCGAGGAAAAGCCGGGTGCGGTCGCCAAGGGTCTCTCGCCACATCATCCGGTCGCCCTCGAGCCAGTGCCATGGGACTCCGGACAGGTGCGGCAGATACCCATCGCCTGTGAGGTCGGCAAGTCCCGGATGATCGAGCTCTTCACCGCGGCCGCTGATGCGCGCATATCGCCCGGAGGGGGAGATTCCGCTGAACACCCCTGCGAATTGAATCGTTCGGCCGGCAGCGTCGACGACGGGCGACGTCACCTTTGCATGCGCTAGGTCCAGCGCAAGGAAGGAGAACGACCGAACGATCTTCTCCCCTTTGTCGTCCTTTTCGTAGTTCGGGACGCGCGCGTAGACGCGGCCCGCGGGCCCGGAGGTCACGAGACCGAACGGCGTTTTCGAGCGATACCCCGTTGGCCTCCACGATCCTGAATCCGGGTCGACGATAGCGGCCGTGAACTCCTTGTCGAGCATCGTCACTACGACGATGCCGCCCGGGGCCCATTCCAGGTCGGCGATCCATGCGTCGTCGCGCACCGAGATCGTGCGCTCGATGGCCGCGCGATCGGCGTTGACGATCTCGATCCGGGAGTGGTCGTGAGCGCCGCCCAGAGGCCCCGACCAGGTCACGACGGCGAGACGCGTACCGTCCGGGCCCCACGTCACGTCGGAAATCGGTGGCGGTAGAAAGAATCGCCGGTCGCCCGCCGCGACGTCGACGAGCCATCCGCCGCCTCGCCCTTCCCAATTGTTGCCGACGAACGCGAACCGGCCAGCAGGTGACGGCACCACCCCGTGCGTTCCCGAGGCGACGCCTGCACGCACCGCGATGGGCGCCGTGATGACGAAGAGCAAGATGACGGACGCGAGACCGGCGAGGGCGATCGTGAGACCGCGCTTGACACGCCCGCGTCCGGCCGGCTCGCCCCGCGACGCGGCGCTCCAGGACGCGAGAACGAAGCCCGGCAGCATGAGAACCGGGAGCCCGGCGCCAATCGGGGTGCCCCGGACTTCGGCGTACGGAAAGCCTATCCCGAGCCATGCTCCCACGAGCACCGGCGAGCCGCCCACGACGGCTCCGGCCAGCACCGCTCCGAGCGGAGACGGGATGACCGTCGAGGCGACCGCGCACCCGATCCATCCGAGAAGGACGATCGGGAGTCCGGGTGCCCAGAGGAGCATCCACCGTTTCCACACCATCGGCTGCGTCCCCTCGGCCATCCAGGCAACGATCGCCGCGATCAGGACGCTGACCGCGAGGACGACGAGGATGGACGCGATCGAGGCGACCGCCCGCGCCGCCCAGGTCGTCGTGCGCGGGACGGGGCGCTCGAGAAGGAAGCTCTCGGTTCCCGCCGCGCGATCCCCGGCGAACGCCTGTGCCGCGGACATCAGCGCGATCAGGGGCCACACGGCGAGCGCATAGGCGTATGGCAGGACCTCGGACATCAAGTCGTGGGGCTGATACGTTCGGAGACCCGCGGTCGGAAGCCACCCGCGCTTGGACATCTCCGCTCCGGCGACGAACGCCATCGGTAGGATCGCCGCGAGCGCGATTCCCCCCCAGCGCACGAGACCGAGCTGCCGCCACTCCTTCCAGACGAGATGGCTAAACACGCGGGGCCTCCTTCTTGCGCCCTTCGCGAAGGAGAGCGACCAGGATCTCCTCGAGGGGCAGCGGCTCGATGACGATGTCCCGCCCGCCGAGCGCACGGAGCGCGGCTTCGAGGCTGCCGTTCTGCGCGTCGGCGGTCACGGTGAGCACGCGGCCGTCGGCTTCCGCCGCGATGAGGCCGGGGATCGTTCCGTCGGGGCGGGGCTCTTGGTCGAACACGGCGCGGGCGCGGCGGATGCGCGCCTTCAGGTCGTCGAGGCCGGCGTCGAGACGGATCGCTCCGCCGTCGAGAACCACCACCCGGTCCGCCACGCGCTCGACGTCGTGGACGAGGTGGCTCGCGTAGACGACCGAGCCGCCCTCGCCCGAGACGGCGCCGAGGATTCCTTCGAGCACCTCCCGTCGTACGAGCGGATCGAGACCCGCCGTCGGATCGTCGAGGAGGAGCAGCTCGGGGCGCGCCGCGACCGCAAGCACGAGAGCGACCTTCGCGCGCGTGCCGCGGGAGAGCTCCTTGATGCACTGCTTTGGCTGGAGGTCGAGATCCTTGACGAGCTTGGCGGCGAGGTCGGTGTCCCACCTGGGGTGGAGCGCTCCCGCGAAGCGGACGATTTCCTCGATCGTCATCCACGGGTAGAGCGCCGACTCCTCGGAGAGGAGGGCCACGCGCGTCGTGACCTGGCGATGCTGGCGGACCGGGTCGAGCCCGAGGGTCCGGATGCGGCCGCCGTCGGGCCAGAGATGCCCGAGGGCCAGGCGCAGCGCTGTGGTTTTCCCCGCCCCGTTGCGCCCGATGAGGCCGAGAACGGTGCCGTGCGCGACTTCGAGTCTGACGCCGTCCAGGGCGACCGTGCGCCCGAAGCGGCGCGTCACGCCGTCGAACAGGAGAGCCGGCTCGCTCATTTCCGCTCCTCCGCCCCCTTCGTTCGTGCCTTCTCGAACTCCTCCAGCTTGCGATGGAGACGCCAGCCGAGCTCCTCGGTCGGGATGCCGAGCGAGTGGGCCTCCACGACGAGCTTCTCGATCGCCAGATCGATCGCCGCCTCCCGCTCTTGCTTCGGCATCGGCCCCGCACCCTCCGCGATGAACGTCCCCTGCCCCACGCGGGTTCGGACGATCCCCTCCCGCTCGAGCTCCGCGATCGCGCGCGCGGCCGTGTTGCGGTTGACCCGCGCTCGGACCCCGAGCTCGCGAACCGTCAGGAACCGCTCCCCCGGCTGCAGGGCGCCCAGGGCGACCAGGCGCCGGACCTGCTCGATGATCTGCAGGTAGAGAGGAACGGGGCTTTTCGGGTCCAGGTCGGGGATCACTGGGCACCTATTGTCCTAATGTCATAGGACAATATACAAGCCGGTGCCGGCGTGTCAAGCCCCCTCGGATGGCGGGTCGAAGAATTCTCGGACCTCCCCGATCTCGCGGACGACCGGGTACGGCGGCAACGAGTTGAGAAAGGTCTTCCCGTACCCCTTCGTCGTGAGGCGGGGGTCCAGCACCGCCAGAACGCCCCGGTCCCCTCGGCTGCGCAGAAGGCGGCCGAGCCCCTGCTTCAGGTCGAGGACCGCCATCGGGGTCTGGTACTCGGCAAACGGGTTCCCGTCGTTCTCGCGGATTCGCTCGATCCGCGCCGCGACCAGCGGGTCGGAGGGGACGTCGAAGGGGAGCTTGTCGATCACGACGAGCGAGAGCGCCTCCCCCGGCACGTCGACGCCGTGCCAGAACGAGTTCGTTCCCAGCAGGACGGCGCGCGGAGTCTCCTTGAATCGCTCGACGAGGGCGACCTTGCTCCCCTCCCCCTGCACGATCAGCGGCCAGTCTCCCTCGGCCTCGAGCGCCTGGCGCGCCCGCTCCATCGCCGCGTACGAGGTGAACAGGAGAAACGCCCGCCCCCCCGTGATCGCGAGCAGCGCGCGCATCTCCTCGAGGGCGCGGGCCGCGAACGCCGCCTCGCGCGGCTCCGGCATCCGCCGCGGGAGGTAGAGCACCGCCTGTCGCGCATGGTCGAACGGCGAGTCGACGGCGAGGGTCTCCGCGTCGAGGACGCCCAGCCGCTTCCGGAAGAATTCAAACGACCCCGCGACCGAGAGCGTCGCCGAGGTCATCACGCACGCATGGAGCTTCGCGAACAGCGAGTCCTCGAGAAGGGTGGCGACCTCGATCGGCGAGGCCGAGAGGATCACGTTCGCCCGCCCCCGCGCTTCCATGCCATAGACGTATCCCGGCGCGTCGCGCCGGAGCGCCAGGGTCAGCGCGTCCTTGAGATCACTCGCACGCTGCTGGATCGACTCGGCGCCCGATCCGCCCGGTTTCGCGATCTCGTCGAGGGCGTGGCTCAGGACCGCCCACTCCGCCTCGACCTCGGGCCCCCCGCGCTCGGGGGGCTCGAAGCGCTGCCGTCCCGCCGCTCCCGACAGGCGCTCGCGGATCGGGAGGAAGAACTCCTTCGCTGCCTCGCGCAGGATCGACGCGCCCCCGCCGCCTTTCGACGGCCCTCCCGATTTCGCCGCCGCCCGCTCCACGTCGCGGCAGAGCTCCTCGATCTGGTGCGCGGAGACCGTGATCCCGAAGTAGAGGGTCGCGATCTCCTCGAGCATGTGCGCCTCGTCGAAGATCACCGTGTCGTAGTCGGGGAGGACGGCACCGTAGGCGCTGCGCACCGCGAGGTCGGCGAAAAAGAGGTGGTGGTTGACGACGACGATTTGCGACTGCTGCGCCTGGCGCTTCACGCGCGTCAGCCAGCACGCGTCGTACTCGGGACACTTCGACCCGGTGCAGGTGTCGGCGCGGGCGTTGACGTCGCGCCAGAGGCGCAGCTCGTCCGGAAGCTCCGCGACCTCCGCGCGATCTCCCGAGCTCGTCTGGCGGCTCCAGGCTCCGATCATCGGGAGGAAGCGGCGCTCGTCGCGCGCCTCGAGGAGCGGCTCCCGCTCGAACTGCGCGAACCGGTACCGGCAGAGATAGTTCTCGCGCCCCTTCATGAGGCAGGCGGAGATCTTGAGCCCCAGCTTGTTCTGGAGGAACGGCAGATCCTTGCGGGCGATCTGGTCCTGGAGATTGCGGGTCCCCGTCGAGACGATGATCCGGCGCCCCGAGGCGATCGCCGGAATCAGGTAGGCGAAGGTCTTCCCGGTGCCGGTTCCCGCCTCGACCATGAGCTGTCCGCCGCCGGAGAGCACCCGTGCGACTGCTGCGGCCATCTCCTCCTGCCCCGGTCGGTACTCGTAGGCCGGGTGTGCCGCCGCGAGCCCCCCGCCCGGGCCGAAGGTCCCGCCGCCGGACATCACGCCCGCGCGTGTGCGGCGCGGTCGGCGTAGAGCGGGAAGCGGGAGGTCAGCGCGGAGACCTCGGCCGCGATCCGGGCGAGCGCGCCCTCGTCCTCGCGGCTGTCCAGGGCACGCGCCATCAGGCCGGCGATCGCCGCCATCTCGGGCTCGCCCATGCCGCGCGTCGTCACCGCCGGTGTTCCGACGCGGATGCCGCTCGCGACCATCGGCGGGTTGGGGTCGAACGGGATCGTGTTCTTGTTGACCGTGATCCCGGCGCGCTCGAGCGACTTCTCCGCGACCTTGCCGGTGATCCCCTTCGAGAAGACGTCCACGAGGAAGAGGTGGTTGTCGGTGCCGCCGGAGACGATCCGGTACCCCTGCCCCGCCATCTCCCGCGCCAGGCGCGCCGCGTTCGCGACGACCTTTCCGATGTACTCCTTGAACGCCGGCTCGGCCGCTTCGCGGAAGGCCACCGCCTTCGCCGCGACCATGTGGACGAGCGGTCCTCCCTGGATCCCCGGGAAGACGACCCGGTCGAGATCCTTCGCGTGCTCCGCCTTGCAGAGGATGAAGCCGCTGCGCGGGCCGCGCAGGGTCTTGTGCGCGGTCGAGGTGACGAAGTCGCAGTGCGGGACCGGGCTCGGGTGGTATCCGGTCGCGACCAGGCCCGCGATGTGCGCCATGTCGGCCAGCACCTTCGCGCCGTGCGCCCGCGCGATGGCTCCGATCCGCTCGAAGTCGATCGTGCGCGGGTAGGCCGACGCTCCGCAGACGATCAGCTTCGGCTTGTGCTCCGCCGCGAGCGCCTCGAGAGCGTCGTAATCAAGGCGCTCGTCGTTCTTCCTGACACCGTACGCGACGAACCTGTACAGCTTTCCGGAGAGGTTCAAGGGATGCCCGTGTGTCAGGTGCCCGCCGTGCGAGAGGTCCATCCCGAGCACCGTGTCGCCGGGGGAGAGCGCCGTCATGTAGACGGCCTGATTCGCCTGGCTCCC
>DATKHQ010000270.1:0-7247 GCA_035510175.1 Candidatus Sulfotelmatobacter sp.
AGGCGATCGGGTGCGCGGAGGCCGGCCTCTACGCGGCGTCCTCCCCCGACGGCGCCGGGATCCCGTTCGCCGCGGACGAGGTCGTCGTGGTGACCACCGGGGACGGCACGACGAGCGAGGGCGAGTTCTGGGAGTCGATGAGCACGGCGTCGAACCGCAAGCTCCCGGTCGTCTACGTCGTGGAGGACAACGGGTACGCGATCTCCGTCCCCGTCGAGGTCAACACGCCGGGCGGGAGCATCTCGAAGCTCCTGACCGCGTTCCCCGATCTGCTCATCCGCGAGGTGGACGGGTGCGACCCGCTCGCCCTCGTCGAGGCGTACCGCTCCGCCGCGGCCCACGCGCGCGCCCGCAAGGGGCCGGCGCTCGTCCACGCGCACGTCATCCGCCCCTACAGCCATTCGCTCTCCGACGACGAGGTCAACTACAAGACGAAGGAGGAGCGGGAGGCGGAGGCCAAGCGGGACCCGGTCAAGACCTTCGCGGCGACGCTCGTCCGCGAGGGGGTGGTCGAGCGCGAGGTGCTCGACGCGCTCGACGGGCAGCTCGACGAGGAGGTCGCGCGCGCGGCGGATGCGGCGATCGCGGCCCCCCGGCCGGAGCCGGAGTCCGCGCTCGCGTTCGTCACGTCCGGCACGGTCGATCCCACCGCGGCGGCGTTCGCGACCGCGCCGCAACCCTCCGGCAACCCGACGACGATGGTCGACCTGCTGAACGCGTGCCTGCGCGACGAGATGCGGCGCGACCCCCGCGTCGTGGTCTTCGGCGAGGACGTCGCCGACGCCTCGCGAGAGCAGGCTCTCCCCAAGGTCAAGGGAAAGGGGGGCGTCTTCAAGGTCACCTGGGGGCTGCAGAAGGAGTTCGGCGGAACGCGCGTCTTCAACTCGCCGCTGGCCGAGGCCAACATCGTCGGCCGCGCGATCGGGATGGCGCTGCGCGGGCTCAAGCCGGTCGTCGAGATCCAGTTCTTCGACTACATCTGGCCGGCGTACATGCAGATCCGGGACGAGCTCGTCACGATGCGGTGGCGCTCGGGCGGGGCCTTTGCGTGCCCGGTCGTGATCCGCGTCGCCTACGGCGGCTACATCACCGGCGGCGCGATCTACCACAGCCAGTCGGGCGCGTCGCTGTTCACCGCCAACCCGGGGCTGCGCGTGATCTGTCCGGCGACCGCGGAGGACGCCAACGGCCTGCTGCGCACGGCGATCCGGTGCGACGACCCGGTGCTCTTCCTCGAGCACAAGCACCTGTACCGGCAGACCTACAACAAGGGCGCCTACCCCGGGCCGGAGTACATGGTCCCCTTCGGGAAGGCCTCCCTCCTGCGCGAGGGGACCGACCTCACGATCGTGACGTACGGGGCGACGGTCTACCGCGCGCTCCAGGCGGCACGGGCGGCGGACGCGAAGGGCATCTCGACGGAGATCCTCGATCTGCGCTCGCTCTCCCCCGTCGACTGGGCGGCGATCCGCGCGTCCGTGGAGAAGACGAGCAAGGCCCTCGTCCTCACGGAGGACTCGCTCTCCTGGGGGTACGGCGCGGAGATCGCCGCGCGGATCGGGGAGGAGCTCTACACTGCCCTCGACGGCCCCGTGCGCCGGCTCGCCGCGACCGACACCTTCGTCGCCTACGCGCCGGAGCTCGAGGACTTCATCCTCCCGCAGGTCGCGGACATCCTCGGGGCGATCGAGGATCTGGCGGCCTGGTAGCCCTCACCAGCGTCGCGGGGCGTCGCGGACGACCCGGACGGTGTCGCGGGCGATCAGGAGTTCCTCGTCGGTCGGGACCACCCACGCCTCGATCCGCGAGCCGTCCCGGCTGATCCGGCCGGCAGCACCCGGCGCGAGCGCGGCGTTCCTGTCACCGTCGAGCTCTATCCCGATGGGTCGGAGCCCGGCGAGGACCCGCTCGCGGATCGCCGGCGCGTTCTCGCCGATCCCCCCCGAAAAGATGACGGCGTCGGCGCCTCCATGCGCCGCGTGATAGGCGCCGATGTACTTGCGCACCCTCAGGCAGAAGATCTCGATCGCCAGGCGCGCGCGGCGGTCGCCGTTCTCCGCCTCCTCGGCGAGCAGGTCGCGCATGTCGCCGGTGAGGCCCGAGAGGCCGAGCAGCCCGGACTGCTTGTTGAGGAGCGCCTCGATCTCCTCGAGCGAGAGGCCTTCCTTGTGTCCGATGTACTCCAGGATCGACGGGTCCACGTCGCCGGAGCGGGTTCCCATCAGCAAGCCCTCGACCGGGGTGAATCCCATCGATGTGTCGACCGACACGCCGCCCCTGATCGCGCAGGCCGAGCAGCCGTTCCCGAGGTGGAGCGTGATGACGTTGACCGCCTCTCGGGGGAGCCCCTTGAGCGTGCGGTACCGGTAGGCGATGTAGCGGTGCGAGGTCCCGTGGAACCCGTACCGGCGGATTCGGTACCGCCGGTAGAGCGAGTAGGGGATCCCGTAGAGGTACGAGGTTTCCGGCATCTCCGAATGGAACGCGGTATCGAACACCGCCACCTGCGGCACACCGGGCCCGAGAAGCTCCGTGGCCGCGCGGATCCCCTTCAGGTTCGCGGGGTTGTGGAGGGGTGCTAGCTCGATGCACTCCTCGATCCCCTCGATCACCGCGTCGTCGATCCGGACCGATCGCTTGAACCGCTCGCCGCCGTGGACCACCCGGTGGCCGACCGCGTGGAGGTCGGCGAGCGAGCGGATCCCCGGGATTCCCGACTCGGGAGAGACGATCCACCGGATGATCCGGTCGACCGCCGCGCGGTGATCCCGGATCGGCGCGTCCTCGACGACCTTTCCGCGGCCCTCGGCGTGGAGCGTGATCAGCGCGTGGCTTCCCACCCGCTCGATCACCCCCCGGGCCTGCCGGGAGTCGGTGTCGCTGCCGATCTTGTCGAGGTCGGTGTCGACGATCTGGAACTTCACGGAGGACGATCCGCAGTTGAGGACGAGGACGTTCATCGGACCTCCCCGGGGACGAGCGTCGTCAGCTTGGCTTCGGTGCCCGCCTCGCCGATCGTCAGGTGCGCGAGCGTCACCGGAAGGCGGAACCGGCGCGGCCCGCAGCTCCCGGGGTTCAGGAACAGCACGCCTCCCTTGCGCTCGATCCGGGGGACGTGCGTGTGGCCCGAGACGACGATCGCGAATCCCGCCGCCGCGGGATCGAGGTCGAGTGCCGACAGGTCGTGGAGCATGTAGATCGAGGCTCCCGCGATCTCGACGACCTCCGTCTCGGGGAGCTCACGCGCGAGCGCGCCGGAATCGACGTTGCCGCGGACGGCGACGACGGGGGCGACGGCGGCGAGCGCGGCGAGGATCGCGCGATCGCCGACGTCCCCGGCGTGGAGGATCCGGTCGACCCCGGCGAGGGCCTCGAGAACGTCGGGGTGCATGCGACCGTGCGTGTCCGAGACGACGCCGACACTATATTGACCGCGATGACGTGCCCGTCTCGCATCCTGTTTCTCGCGGCTGCCACGCTCGCCGTCTCCTCCTGCGGCAGCGGCGGACCTCGAGACCCCGCGCTCCCGCCCGCCGCCGCGCCCACTCCCCCCGCCGCCCCGCGGATCGAGGTCGACGAGAGCGGCGGGACGCCCGCGCGCGGACCCGGGGATCTCTACAACGCCTGCGAGCGGATCTGGTGCGTCACCCACGGCCGCAATTTCGCGCTCGACCACTTCGTTCCCGGCCACGTCGGCTGGATCGTGCACGACGAAGGGCACGGCGACGTCTTCGTCCCGCGCGATCGCGAGAGCGGGCCGGCGTTCCCCCAGGCGCGGCCGAACGTCCTGCGCCTCTGCGGGAAGCATCTCCATCCCTACTTTCTCGGCGCGGGCGGGGGGCCGGTGAAGAAGGGGGGGTACAGCGTCGCGCTCGGCTACGACCGCGGGCACTACGCCTCGTACGGAGCGCGCGTGCCGGAGTGTTGCCTCAACGCCCAGGGCTGGGGGTTCCTGCATGCGGCGGTGCCTCGCGAGTTCCGCTTCGGGGACCGGACCTCGGCGACGGAGATGGAGGGGTCGGGGTGGCAGAAGGCGTTTCCCGCCCGGGCTCCCGATCGCTGACGCGTCGCGTCTTTTCCTCTTCCGCGCGCTCGATCGCCCGAATCAGCGGCGCGAACAGATGCGTGTGGATCTCCGCCACCTTCCCCTCGATCGACCACGACCCGGGGCCGTGCGGCTTCGGGGATCCGTCGGCGAGCACGACCTGGGCGGGGTCGATGCCGGGAATGAAGCGCGCGACGATCGCGCGCGCCCCGTCGGGTCCGAGATCGTCGAGCGCCCCGTCGGCCCGCACGGACACCGTGACGGAAGCGTCCGAGCCGATCTGGAACGATGCGGTCGCGGTTTCGATCGCCCGGTTCGTGTCGCGGTCTTGGACCTCGAAGCGGTCCTCGATCCCCCACCCCGTCTCGCCGTCGCGCCGGACCGCGGCATGCCGCTGCTCCGGCGCCGGGAACGCGACGATCCCCTCGATCTTCGGGTGTGTGACCGACGTCAGGATCGTGCGCAGGCGGTCGGGATCGCTCGCCGCGAGAAAGCGGTTCCCGACCATCGCGAACGAGAGGTCGACGCCTTGCTGCCCGTGCACGACCGTCAGGGGAACCCCATCGGCATCGAGGCGCTCGCCGTTCTTGGGATCCCGCGTCGCGAACCACGACATGAGCCTCGTCGCGGCGCGCACGCGGAAGAGCGCCTTCGAGAGCGCCAGGCGTGCCGTCCACCCCGAGCGGCCGCCTCGGGCGGTCTCCGGCGAGGCCGCGAGCTCGACCCGGAGCGGGAGGAGCCGGTCGAGCTCCGCGCGGCGGTGCGGGAACGGGAATCCGGCGAGCGGCGAGCCCTTGAGCGCCTCGGTGCGGGTGCGCTCCGCCTCGCTCTGCATGTGCTCGGCGAGGCCGACGAGGGCGGGGTCGTCCGGCCGGAGGTCGAAGCACCAGTAGGAGGTATCGTTTGAGGTCAGGAAGGGCTCCTCCGGGCGGCCGGGCGTCTCGTCGCGCACCAGGCGCCAACCGACGAACGATCCGATCAGGAGTACCACGGCGGCCAGGCCGCCGACGACGAGCGCACACCCGCCCAGGAACTTGAGCGCGGGGTCCGCTCCGGAGCGTCGCGGGGGCTCGAGCGGGACGCCGCTCATGCGCCCTCTCCGGTCGCGCGCGCGAGGGAGGAGGGATCGACCAGATGCCCGCCTTTCCCCTGGAATAGCCGGCCCTTGCCGCCGCCCCTGGCGCCGAGCAGCTCGCGCACGATGGCGCCGAGGCGCGAGACGTCCGCGGGCCCCTGGTCTCCCGCCTGGACGATGAAGCACGCCTCCCGCGGCTCACCGGAGTCGCCGCAGAGCACCACGACGGCCTCCGGTCGTCGCGTCAGCACGGCCCCCGCGATCGCGCGGAGCGCCTCGGCGCCGGAGCCGGGCCGCACGGCGCGGACGAGGCGGCCGGGCTCGGTCGCGAGGTCGACGGCGATGCGCTCGGCCAGCTCCCCTTCGAGCTCGCGGATCCGCCGCTCCTGCCGCCGCCGCTCCGACGTCCATGCGTCGAGCGTGTCGGCGAATCCCTCGCGCGCGGTGCCGAGACGCGCCTTGACCGCCTCCTCGACGCTCCGCCGGCGCTGCGACGCGGCGAGCACGCGCCCGCCGGCGAGGAAGCGGATCCGCGTCCCCCCGCGCGCGGGCTCGGCGTCGACGATCTCGACCACCTGGATCTCGCCGAGGCGCGCCACATGCGTCCCACCGCACGTGTTCAGGTCGATGCCGGCGATCTCGACGAGCCGCACCGGACCGGCATGCCCTTCGGGAAGGCCGCGCGTGCGCACGCCGGAAGTGGCGAGCTCTTCGGGAGCGATCCAGCGCGCCGTCACCGGGCGGTCCTCGCGGACGAGGTCGTTCACCTCCCGCTCGAATCGCGCGAGGTCCGCGAGACCGGGGGCGGGCCCCTTGACCTCGATCGCCGTGTACTCGGCGCCGAGGTGGAACGAGGTCGTCGCGAGGCGGTGGCGGTCGAGAAGCACCGCGGTGAGCAAGTGCTGGGCGGTGTGCTGCTGGCAATGATCGAACCGCCGCACGACGTCGAGTGAGAGCGGCGCGCTGCCGGGAGAAACCGGGCGGTCCGTGAAGTGGAGGATCGCGCCGTCCCGGGCCTGGACGTCGAGGACCGAGGCCTCGCCGATGCGCCCGTGGTCGGCGGGCTGGCCGCCCCCCTCGGGGTAGAAGATCGTCTCCTCGAGGCGCGCCCAGGGCCGGCCGTCGAGACCTCCCGTGCCGATCACGGTCCCCTCGAGGCGCTCGGGGCTCGGGACGTCGTAGTAGCGCTTGACGTCGGCCATCGTCATCTCAGGCGAACCAGCGGCTGACCCCGGACCACTTCCTGACCGTCCGTGACGAGCACCTCGACGACCTCCGCTTCGTCGGGGAGTCCGGGCCCTCCGTAGGCGATCGGGTTGAACGTCTTCATCACCTCCAGGAGGCCGATTGTTTGCCCCGTGCCGACGCGCGCGCCGACGGCGACGAACGGAGGAGAGCCGGGCGCGGAGGACCCGTAGAAGACGCCGGCCGAGGGGGCGCGCAGCGCCAGCGCACCGGACTGGGACGGAGCGGTCGCCGCGACCTGCGCCTGCGCTCCCGCTTCGATCGGCGCGAGCACGAGAACAGCATCCCCGAACCCCACCGGGATCGAGCGGTCGTGGCTCGGGTGCGGGAGCACGCGCCCCACGACTCCGGTCGGGACGACGAGCGCGTGAGGCCGGCCGATCACGGTGAGCGTCCCCGCCGAGGCTCCCGGGGAGAGCAGCGCGCCGTCCGCGGGCCGATCGGACCAGAGCCCGACGTGCGGGGCGAGCAGGCGGATCGTGCCGCCGTCCCCCTCTTCAAGACCGGCGACGAGGGCTTCGTCTCTCATCGGGTGAGGACGTCCAAGTCGTGGAGCGTCCAGATGCGCGGGTTCTTCACGCGCCGATACCCGGTCGACTGGTACGCCATGGCGACGGCACTCTCGATCCAGACACGCAGCTCTCCCGGGCAGACGATCTCGTCGATGTCCATCTGCGCCGCGGCGAGCACGGGGTCCATGTCGCGCGCGATCCGGTCCTCGACCGACTGCATCCCGCGCCGGATCTCCTCCCGCTCCTCGCTCGTGCGCGCGACGATCTTGAAATCGTCGTCGAGCTTCGTGTTGTAGGCGCCGATCGCGAGCGTGCGCCCTTCCATGACCGCGAGGCGCGTCAACGGCGTCGCGAGCTGGAGGACCGGGCC
>DATKHQ010000271.1:0-2882 GCA_035510175.1 Candidatus Sulfotelmatobacter sp.
CGCCTCCAGCAACGCGGCGCGCCGCGCCGGCGGACCCTCCGGCCAGACCGCCGCCGATCCGAGGGCCTCAGCGATGCGCGGCGCCACCACCGAGGCGACCTCCTCGACCTCGAGATCGCGGCCGGTCAGCTCGGCGAGCGAGGTCACCCGCTTCCCGCGGATCCCGCACGGGACGATCGTCCCGAATCCGGAGAGATCGCGACCGACGTTCAGGGCGAACCCGTGCGAAGTGATCCACCCGGCCCCGATCCGCACCCCGATGGCCGCAAGCTTCGCGTCGCCGACCCAGACTCCCGTCCGCCCGAAAACGCGCGCCGCGCGAACGCCGAAATCGGCCGCGGCGGCGATGAGCCCCTCCTCGATGTCGCGCAGGAACCGGTGGGCGTCGCGACGCGGTCCGGCCAGCGCCGTGATCGGATAGCCGACGAGCTGCCCGGGTCCGTGGAACGTCACGTCCCCCCCGCGGCTCGCCGCGTGCACTTCGATTCCGGCGGCTTCGAGCGTCGCGTCATCGACGAGAACGTGCCCCGGGTCGGCGCCCCGGCCGAGCGTGATCACCGGCGGATGCGTCAGGAGCAGCAGCGTGTCGTCGATCCTCGCCGCCCGGCGCGCCTCGACCATCCGCTCCTGGAGGCGCGACGCCTCCCCGTACGGAACGAGGCCGAGATGGCGGCAGATCAGCGCGCTCACAGCAGGGTTTCGTCAAACTCCTGGAGGCCCTTCTTGACCATCGCGAGAAACTGGTCGGCGACGGCGCCGTCGACGATCCGGTGGTCGTAGGACATCGACATGTACATCATCGACCGGATCGCGATCGCGTCGTCGATGACGACGGGCCTCTTCTCGATCCCGCCGACGCCCAGGATCGCCACCTGGGGCTGGTTGATGATCGGCAGCCCGAACACGCCGCCGAAGATCCCGGGATTGGTGATCGTGAAGGTGCCGCCGGCGACCTCGTCCGGGACGAGCTTCTTCGTCCGCGCGCGCTCCGCGAGGTCGTTCACCTTCACCGCCAGGCCGGCGAGCGAGAGCTGGTCCGCGGCCCGGACGACCGGAACGATCAGCCCCCAGTCGAGGGCGACCGCGACTCCGATGTTCAGGTCCTTCTTGTAGACGATCTCGTCCCCCTCGACCGAGGCGTTGACGACCGGCCAGGCGCGCAGGCCGTCGCAGACGGCCTTCACGAAGAACGGGGTCAGCGTGAGCTTCGTCCCGTGCCGCTGCTCGTAGACCGGCTTGTACTTCTCGCGAAGCGCGACGATCCGGCTCATGTCCACCTCGAACACCGAGTGGACGTGCGCCGAGATCCGCCGGGACTCGAGCATGTGCTCAGCGATCTTCTTCCGCATCGGAGACATCGCCTGACGCTCGACGCGGGCCCCGGCGGCGAAGGTGATCGCGGGCGAGGGCGCCGGGGCCGCCGGCGCCGCTGCGGGCGCTGCCGCCGGAGGTGCGCTCGGCACGCGCGCTCCGCCCTTGGCGACGTAGTCGAGGATGTCCTTCTTGGTCACCCGCCCGCCCGCGCCCGTTCCGGGGATGCGGGACGGGTCGATGCCATGCTCCGCGGCGATCTTTCGCACGACGGGGGAGACGAACGCGCCCTCAGCGGCGGCCGGCGCGGCCGGGGCGGGGGTTTGCGCCGTCTTCACGGGCGCCGCGGCCGGGGCCGGTGCCGCGGCCGCCAGGGGGGCGGGTGCCGTGCCTGCGGGGGCCGCGGCGGAAGCCGGCGCCGCCTTGGCGGGTGGCGGGGCGGCGGCCGCAGCGGCATCGGTCTCGAGCACGGCGACGATCTGGTTGACGGGAACCGTCTCGCCGGCCTGGTTCTTCACCTCGACGAGCGTTCCGGCCGAGGGGGACGGGATCTCGGCATCGACCTTGTCGGTCGAGATCTCGAATAGCGGCTCGTCACGCGAGACGGTCTCGCCCACCTGCTTGATCCAGCGGGTGATCGTCCCTTCGGCGATCGACTCGCCCATCTGCGGCATCACGACGTCAACGCGCATGGAACCGTCTCCCTTCGGTCTCGCCCGGTCTCAAAAGTGAATGGCCCGCTTGTGGACCGCCAGCGCCGCCTCGCCCATCGCCTCCGAGAGCGTCGGGTGGGCATGGACCGCCTCGAACAGCGACGCGGCGGTCGCTTCGAGCTGCAGCGCAGCGGACGCCTCCGCGATCAGCTCGGTCGCGTGCGGACCGATGATGTGAACCCCCAGGACCTCGTCGTACTTGGACTCGGCCACGATCTTCACGAACCCCCGGGTGTCCTCGAGGATCCTCGCTTTCCCGAGCGCCGAGAACGGGAACTGTCCGGTGACGACTGCGTACCCGCGCTTCCGCGCCTCCTCCTCCGTCAAGCCCACCGAGGCGACCTCCGGATCGCAGTAGGTGCAGGACGGCACCTTGTCGTAGTCGACCGGGTGCGGGCTCTTGCGGGCGACGTGCTCGACCGCGACGATCCCCTCGTGCGACGCGACGTGAGCAAGCGCCTGGGACTTCACCACGTCTCCGATCGCGTAGAGCCCCGGCGCGCTCGTCCGCATCATCGAATCGACCTCGATGAACCCGCGGTCGAGCGTCACGCCGAGCGCCTCCAACCCGAGATTCTCCGTCACGGGGCGCCGGCCGATCGCCACCAGCAGGACGTCCGCCGCCAGCTCCACCGGCTTTCCGTCCTTCGAGGCGACGACCTTGACGCCGCTCTTGTCCTTCTCGACGCGCTCGACTTTCGTTCCCGTGTGGATCGCGAGGCCGCGCTTCTTGAACGCGCGCTCGAGCTCGACCCCGAGGGAGGCGTCCTCGACGGGGAGGAGGCGGGGGAGGAGCTCCACGAGCGTCACCTTGCTTCCGTACGTCGCGTAGATCGAAGCGAACTCGACGCCGACCGC
>DATKHQ010000272.1:0-1963 GCA_035510175.1 Candidatus Sulfotelmatobacter sp.
CTCCGCCTCGGGAAAACCGGCGACGCGATCGCCGCGTATCGCAAGTTCCTGACCGACTACCCGGAGGGGCCGGAATCCGAGCAGGTCCGGCGCGTCCTCGGGGCGTTGCAGCCGGCAGCGCCGGCGGCGCCGGCGGCTCCAGCGCCGCCCGCGGCGGGGGTCAAACCGTGAAGCGCGCCAGGCTCCTCATGCTCCTCGTCGCCGCGCTCGCGGCCGCCTCCCCGGTGCTCCCCCAGGACGCGATCCAGCGCCGAGGCTTCTCCATCCACATCACGGCCCCGACGGGAACCGAATTCGTCGCGGGGGTGACGCGCATCACGGCGGAGGTGACCGCCGCGGATCCGAGCGAGATCGACCGGGTCGAGTTCTTCGTCAAGGACAAGCTGATCTTCATCGACCGCGAGGCGCCGTGGACCTGCACGTACGACTTCGGCGAGGAGAGCCGCGCCTGGGTCATCCGCGCGGTTGCCTACCACAAGGAGGGGTACTCGGTTTCGGACGTCGTCGTCACGCGCAAGATCACGATCTCCGCCTTCGAGGAGGTCAACCGCGTCATCCTCTGGGTGACCGTCACGGATCCGAGCGACCGGGTCGTCGAGAACCTCACGAAGGACGATTTCACGGTGCTCGAGGACGGAGTCAAGCAGGAGATCCGCGAGTTCAGCCGTGAGGACCGCGCGATCACGATGGCGATGGTTCTCGACAGCTCCGGGTCGATGCGCGACTCGATGAAGGAGCTGCACGAGGCGGCGTCCGGGTTCATCGACACGCTACGCCCGATCGACCGGGCGCTCGTGATCGACTTCGACGACAAGGTGTTCCTCCTCCAGGACATCACGGCGGACCTGGCGGCGCTCAAGGACGCCGTGACGAGCACCGAGGCGCTCGGCTCGACCGCGCTGTACGACTCGCTCCACGCCGCCTACCGCAAGCTCCGCGGGGTCGAGGGGCGCAAGGCGGTCATCCTGCTCACCGACGGCGACGACACGTCGAGCCTGTACGGCTACGAGCGGATCCTCGAGGAGGTGAAGGGCGGGAGCATCATGATCTTCACCATCGGCCTCGGGGAGGCGAAGAAGAGCGTGCTGCGCGAGCTGGCGGAGACGACCGGCGGGCGCGCGTTCTTCGTCTCGAAGGCCTCGGAGCTGGCGGGCACGTACAAGAAGATCGCTGAGGAGCTCCAGCGGCAGTACTACATCTCCTACGCCACCGCGAACAAGAACTGGAACGGCCGCTTCGTCAAGCTCGAGGTCGTCCCGCGCGACAAGCACTGGACGGTGCGCGCGCGCAAGGGGTACTTCGCGGTGCGGGGCGGGTCGACCGGAAACGCCACACCGGCGCCGTCGCCGTCGCCGGCGAACTAGCCGCTCACGCGCCTTTCGGCGGGATCGCCTCTTCCGGAACGATCAAGTCCTGCGGCGAGGGCTGGTAGTTCGCCGGCTGGGTCGCGAGCTGCGCTTCGAGAGTGGTGTCGGCGACGAGGTCGATCGTGGTCCGCAGCGGGAGCAACCCCGCGCCCAGGATCTCGATCCGCCAGGTGCCAGCTGCGAGCCCGTCGACCGCGAAGCGGCCGTCGAGGCCGGAGAGCAACGCTCGCGGGTCGTCGCCCCCGTCGACGCGGGTGAGGCGCACGTGCGCCTCGGAGACCGCGGCCCCCGCGAGGAGGCGGACCATGCCCTTCATCGCGACCCGATGACCGTCCGTCCCCGACGGCGCGGACGAGGCGGCGGGAGGCGGCTCCGTCCCGTGCACGAGTAGCAGCTCCGCGACCGCGCGGAACGGCGCCCGCACGGCGATGCCGGTCTTGACGACCGGCGCGTACCCCTCGCGCCGCACCTCGACGCGGTACGCGCCGTCCTCGAGGTGGTCGAAGGCGAACGCCCCGTCCTCCCCCGTCGTCGAGACACGGATCGGCGTCGTCGCCCCGTCCGGCCGGACGATCACCACGGCGCCGACCGCGGGC
>DATKHQ010000273.1:0-2620 GCA_035510175.1 Candidatus Sulfotelmatobacter sp.
ATCCGCTCGGACGAGGAGGGGCTCCTCGCGGCCTTCCACGAGCGCTCCGCGGAGGCGCCGCTGTCGATCGTTCTCGTCGACGAGATCGAGAAGGCGCACCCGCAGCTCCGCACGTTCTTCCTGTCGATCCTCGACCGAGGCACCACGACCGACAATCGCGGGCGTGTGCTGAACCTCGCCAACGCGATCGTCTTCTTCACCTCGAACCTCGGCTTCTCGGATGTCCAGCAGCGCTCGGCCCCGATCGGGTACGGCGACGACGAGTCGCGGCGGGAGGCCGTCGATGCCGACGTGCGCGCCGATCTGCGGCGCGCGCTCTCCCCGGAGTTCGTCAACCGCGTCCGGATGATCCACTTCGAGCGGCTCACCGAGGCGTCGGCGTCGCGCATCCTCGACCTCGAGTTCGCGCGCATCGCGAAGCGCTTCCGGGACGTCCACGACCTGACGCTCGTGCTCGACCCGTCCGCGCGCGAGGCGCTGCTCCGGCGCGGCTTCTCCCCGGTGTTCGGGGCGCGGCACCTCGCCTCCTGCCTCGAGAACGCCTGCAA
Organism: Candidatus Sulfotelmatobacter sp.; assembly: GCA_035510175.1. Classification (GTDB taxonomy): domain Bacteria; phylum Acidobacteriota; class Polarisedimenticolia; order Polarisedimenticolales; family DASRJG01; genus DASRJG01. Next base: position 549 of record DATKHQ010000273.1, read on the forward strand.
CGTGGCCATCTCCCGGCGGATCCGGAAGGACGACCGCCGCGGTCCGGCCGACCGCGCGGCGATGGTCGCCTGGCTGCGCGACCTGCGCGCCTCGTCGGCGTCGTTCGATCCGAACCAAGTCCGGCGCGAGGTCCTCTCACGTGTGAGGGCGGATCTCGGCTACGCGACCATCCGGATCGTCCACCGCGACGGGGCGTTCGATTACCTCCCCGAGGATCGGCGCTCGTGAGCGGGTCGCTCCTCGAGACCGTGTCCGGCCTACTGACGCGCACGTACGCGATCGAGGCGCCGCTCGAGGCGATCGGGCGGTACGTGATCGGGGACGCGGGGCTGCGTCTGCTCTACCGGGGGAGCTCCCAGGTCGTCCGCTCCGAAGGCGCCGCCGGGGCCCGCCTGCTCGTCCGGGACGAGCCGGGGCCGGTGCGGGCCTGCATCTACTACCCGGACGGGCTGATCCGGGCCCTCGAGGCGCGACCGCCGCAGCGGGGGGTGGACGAGACGAACGTCGAGCCGTTCGCGGCATTCGTGGAAGAGATCGACCACCTTCTCGTGACGGCCGAGCGCGCCTACCGGCGCCGGAGAGTGACCTACCTCGAGCTCGAGCTCCACGCGAACGTGTCGAAGTATCTCGTGCTGGGGCGGTTCCTCGCGGGTGCGTCGCGGCATCTGACCGCGGGCGCGCGGGTGTGGCTCCGCCACCACCTCTTCGAGCGGCCCGTCTACGTCGACCCCGATCCTGCGATCCGCGATCGGTACCGGGATGCGGCGCGGATGTCGGTCCGGTTCCTGGACGCGCTCGAGGCGCACCCCCGCGGGGGGCGCGTCGAGGCGCTGCGGCGGTTTCACCGGACGCCGATGGCGCCGTTGCCCTCGGACTAGTCTCCCTAGCCCTGGGGGTTCGCGACCTTCAGGTCGGTCGGCTTCGTCTCGGGGGCGTCCTTCTGCTTGCGCCCGAGCTCTCCGGCCTCGGCGAGCTTGGCGGCCTCGTCGAAGAGGGTCAGCGCCTTTTGCACCTGCACGTCTCCTTCGGCGAGGATCCGGCTCTCCGCCTCGGCGCCCCACTTGACCTTCGCGATTTGGGAGCGCAGCCGAAGGTCGATTGCCTTGCGGCCGGCCGCGTACGCGGCGGCGTCGAACTTGAATTTCCGCGTGCCGAGGAACGAGCGGAAATCGGCGTCCACCGCGTCGTCCACAGCGAAGCTCGGCTTGAGGTCGGCGTGTCCGGCGACGTAGAGCACCGCGTAGTCGAAGAGCAGGTTGTCGCGGCGCAGGCGGGAGAGGATGAGCGGCTCCTTCTCGGCCTTCACCACGTAGTCAGGAGAGATCCCGCCGCCGCCGAAGACCTTGCGGCCGGAATCCGTGTGCCGCTCCTCGCGGTTGGCCGGCTCCTGGGGCTCTGCGGCGCCGGTGCCGGCGTCGTCGTCCTCGAGCTCGGGGTCGATGAAGTAGTCGTCGAGGTTCGAGAAGTCACGCTGGATGCAGCGGCCGGAGGGGGTGTAGTACTTCGCCGTGGTCAGCGCCAGCGCGGCGCCGCCGCGCAGGGGGATGACGCGCTGGACGAGTCCCTTGCCGAAGGTCGTCTCGCCGACGACGAGCCCGCGATCGTGGTCCTGTACGGCGCCCGAGACGATCTCGCTGGCCGAGGCCGAGCTGTGATCGACGAGGACGACCAGCGGAGCCGTGGTCCGCACGTCTCCCTTGGCGGTGTAGTCCTGATCGGCGCCGGTGATGCGCCCGCGCGTGTAGACGACCAGCTTCCCTTCCGGAACGAAGCGGCTGGCGACACCGACCGCCTGGTCGAGCAGGCCGCCGGGGTTCGACCGGAGGTCGAGGACCAGGCGCTCCATGCCCTGGCTCTTGAGCTTGTCGAGCGCGTCGTCGAGCTCGGAGGTCGTGGTGGACGTGAAGTTCGAGATCCGGATCAGGCCGACGCCGGGCTTGATCATGAAGGCGTGCGCGATCGAGTGGGTGGGGATCTCGTCGCGCATCAGCGTGACGTCGAACGGCTGCGCCTCGCCCGGACGCTGGATCGTGATCGTGACCTTCGTGCCCTTGTCCCCCTTGAGCTTCCG
>DATKHQ010000274.1:0-6855 GCA_035510175.1 Candidatus Sulfotelmatobacter sp.
ATCGACCGCGTACGATTCGCACGCCGTTCCGATGGAGCGCATGGCCGCTCCGGCGAGAAGTAGGAATTCGGATTGGGAGATCGGTCCGCGGTATCCCACTCCCGAGACGATCAGCAGGTCGTCGTTCGGATCGACGCCCGCCCACCCCTTGGATACGTTCGCATACGGCGGCATCGCGGAGTAGTCGAACTCAGCCTTGCCGTCTGCCCCGTAGGAAAGTAGGAGATACGCCTTCCCGTCGGACCAGTAGAGGATCGGTCCCTTCCAGGCGTCACGGAGCGGCCCCCGAAAGCCTTTCGTTCGCTCTTCCAGCTCGTCTGCAACGCTCGAGATGGGGACGAGCCCCGCGGTCGGACCTGGGTAATGACCCCCGACGGCGACAGTGTCCAGCGCTGCCGCGATGACGCGCATGCGGAAGTAGGTCTCCAGGACCTCGGGCTTCAGCTCGCCGGTGGACGAGCGACCGCGCACGGTCGAATCCGAGCCGAGCGAGAGCGCGAATAGCAATGCGCCGAGCCATCTAAGCCTCTTGCTCATCAGAATCCTCTGAGAGGGTTCTCCAGGCCAGGCTGGAGTAATCTACTGCGCCTCATCCTCACTCGGTTCAAGGGTCAAGAGGCCAGCGCGGGCTTGGTTCCGCACCCCCTGCGCCCGGGTAAGCCCGCCACACCTGGACTCCCCGTCGCACCGGGCGAGTCTATTCGCAGCGCACGGCGCAGGTCCCCGACAACGCGTTGCCGGTGTAGATCGCGGTCGCCTTGGCGTTGCGCCCGCACACGGTGCGGGCCGATTGCTGGCAGGTCCAGGTGGCGAACGGGGTGCCGATGGCCAGAATTCCTATGCCGATCGCCCCAAGAGTGGCTGCGACAAACAGGCCACGCGTGAGATTTGTCGGCTTCGGAATCTCGGTTTGCATTCGAAGTTCCTCCTCCAGAGAGCCGACTGAGCGACCTGACGCCTCACGGATTCTAACGCGTCTCGTCCTCTCCGGCCTGCGGCGCCGCCTGCCCCACCCGCGCCTGGTCTAGAAGCTCCTTCGCCCGCGCGTAGTCCGGCCAGATCGTCACGGCGCGCTCGAGGAGCGGGATCGCCTGGTCGCCGTGGCCCGCTCTGAGCCGGGACCGGGCGTCGTTGTACAGCGCCTTCACGGCGCTCGGTGAAGCGTCTGCCGTGGCTCGCGACAGCGTTGCCAGGTCGCGGTAATCCTGGCCGCGGAAGTACGCACGCGCCGATCCCGCGACGACCAACGCGCTCGTGGCAACGACCCGAAACGAACGATTCGGGATTGCCGCGAACGCGAGGCCAACCAGGCCACAGAATCCGATCAGGGGCGTGTACGCGAGCCGCTCGGCGAAGATCGTGCCGATCGGGAAGATCAGGTTGGCCGTGACCGCAAAGGCGCACGGGACGAACGCGACGAGGAATGCGGCCTCGCGTCTTCCGTGTCGCACGAGGACGACCGTTCCGGCGACGATTGCCGCCACGACGGCGAGCGCGGCGATCGCTCCCCATGGAACGAGCGGGACGACCGGAATCTGATCGAAGCCGTATTCGATCGAGAGGGTGCGCGGCCAGAACATCTTCCCGACGTACCGTGCGAACAGAAGGACGCCGTTCGCGCCGCGCGTGACCGGGTCGGCCTGGACGAGCGGATTGTCGACGAACGGGACGTCGTGGCGCGCCCAGCCGACGGCGGAGCCACGCAGGATCAGGAAGCCGGCGAGGACCGCGAGGTAGGGCCAGGCGGCTGCGAACATTCCCTTCGGAGTTGGGCGTTGCTCCGGCGGCCGGAGAGCCATCCACGCCGCGCCGATCACGAGCCAGGCGACGGCGCTTTCCTTGAAGCACAGCGCGGCGGCGAACGCGAGCAGCGAGAGCGCGCGGCGCTTCTCGAGAAACCACACGAACGCGGCGATGCCGCAGATCGCGGCGAGGATCTCCGCGCGTCCGACCGCCCAGAGCACGGCCTCGCTTCCGAGCGGGTGAGCGGCGAACAGCGCGGCGCCGATCCAGGCCGTGGATCGCGATGTGATCGTCACCAGGAGCCAGAACACGGCGAGCGTGGCCGCGGCGTGGAGGGCGACGTTGACCGCGCGGATCCCCTGGCGCGAAGGCGTCGCGCGCATGTTCCAGCCGAGCGAGAGGACGGTCAGGGGACGGTACAGGTCCGACTGCTCGTGCTTCGTGCCGAACCAGTAGTCGTGCGCAAACACCGAGACCGGGTTGGCTTCGGTTGTGAGCCAGCGGTTGTCGAGGAGCGTCCGGTCGTCGTGGAGCAGCGGGCTACCGAGGGCGCCGAGGTACGGGAGCGCGGCGAGCAGTGCCAGTGCTGCGAGCGCGAGCGGTGTTGGTCTACGTCGCTCCGGCATCGGGAGGCGATGCTACTCGATCGCGCGGCGGAAATCGTCGGGAAGCGGAGCTTCGACCGTGATCGTCTCCCTCGTTGCGGGGTCGGGGAATCCAAGACGTGCGCAGTGGAGGAGATGCCGGTGCGGTCCGCCCTCCTCGCGCCGGGCGTCGCGCGCGCCGCGAACCAGGTCGAGGTAGTCGGCGTCGGGGCGGCCGTAGAGGATGTCTCCCAGGATCGGGTGGCCGATTGCTTCCAGGTGGACCCGGATCTGGTGTCGTCGTCCCGTCTCGGGAAAGAGACGCAGCAGGGTCTTTCCCGTCAGGCGCCGCTCGACTCTCCACGCCGTTCGTGCCGGCTCGCCGTCCTCGACGGCGTGACGCCGGACGAAGACACGTGTTCCGGCGATCTCGCCGATCGCGAGGTCGATCGTGCCCGCTTCCTCTTCGAGCTCACCGGCGACGACGGCCAGGTATTCCTTGCGGACCTTTCCCCGCTCGAACGCGGTCGAGAGGACGCTCGCGGCCTCCGCCGTCTTCGCGACGAGCAGCACGCCGGTCGTCTCCCGGTCGAGGCGGTGCGCCAGGCGGAGGCCCTCGTCGTTCTCCTGGCGGCGCAGCATCCGGATCAGCGAGTTCTCGCGGACGGAGTTCACCGGGTGGACGGGAATGCCGGAGGGCTTGTCGACCGCGATCCAGCCCGTTCCGCGCGCGAGAATCGGGATCGGCGTGTCGTCGATCTCCTCGACGATCGGCGTATAGCCGATCCTCACCTCGCCGCCCGGGCGCACCGGGGTCGAGGCGCGCGGGCGAACCTCCCAGCTGAGCGTCACGCGCTCCTCGATCGCGCGCTGAATCCGGGAGCGAGACAGGCCGGGGATCCGCTCGTGCAGGAACAGGTCGAGGCGCTTGCCGCGATCGCGCACGCCGACGCCGAAGACCGTCTGCGGCTCGCTCACCGGACCCGCCACCTCAGCGCGCGTAGGATCGAGCGGTTGGCGTCGGGCATCGCGAGCGACTCGAGCGAGGCCGCGGCGACCCATGCCCAGTCCCGGCCCGAGTCGATGCGCACGTCTCCCGAGGCGTCGCGGACGAGGAACGCGTGGAAGCGCAGGCGCCGGTCGGGGTAGTCGTGGACGAAGACGAGGAGCGGCTCGGCGGAGGTCGCGATCAGCCCCGTTTCTTCTTTCAATTCCCGGAGCGCGGCCTGGTCCGGCTCCTCGCCGTCCTCGACCTTGCCTCCCGGGAATTCCCACGATCCCGGGAGATGCGCGTCCGCGGCACGCTTCGCGACGAGGACGTCGTCCCCGCGGAGCACGACCGCGAGCGCGATGTCGAGGCGGGCGGTGTCGGGGATCAGGCCGGGGCCCCCGCGGCGCCGGGCGAATAGTCGTAGAAGCCGCGGCCGGTCTTCCTGCCGAGCCACCCCGCCTCGACGTACTTCCGGAGGAGCGGGCACGGCCGGTACTTGTCCTCCCCGAGCCCCTCGTGGAGCACCTCGAGGATGTAGAGGCAGGTGTCGAGGCCGATGAAATCCGCGAGCGTCAGCGGACCCATCGGGTGGTTCATCCCGAGCTTCATGATCGTGTCGATCGCCGCGGCTTCCGCGACTCCCTCGTGGAGGCAGAAGACCGCCTCGTTGATCAGCGGCATCAGGACCCGGTTCGACACGAACCCCGGGAAGTCGCGACACTCGACGGGTGTCTTCCCCATCGACTCCGCGACGGCCTTCGTCGCCGCGGTCGTCTCGCTTGAAGTCTGCAGCCCCCGGATGATCTCGACGAGCTTCATCACCGGGACCGGGTTCATGAAATGCATCCCGATGACGCTGGCGGGACGCTTGGTCGCCGCCGCGATCCGCGTGATCGGCAGGGACGAGGTGTTGGTCGCGAGGATCGCCCCCGGCTTCACGAGAGCGTCGAGCTTGGCGAACAGCTCGAGCTTGATGTCGAGCTTCTCGATCGCCGCCTCGACGACGAGGTCGCACCCCGACAGGTCCTCGAGGCGCGTCGTCCCCTTGATCTTCGAGAGCACCGCGTCCTTCTCGGACGCGGTCATCTTCCCCTTGTCGACGCCGCGCTGCAGGTTCTTTCCGACCGCGTCGATCCCCTTCTGCACGAGGCGGTCGTCGAGATCGCGCATCACGACCGACAGGCCGGCCTGCGCCGCGACGTGGGCAATTCCGTTCCCCATCTGCCCCGCGCCGACGACGCCCATGGTCCCGATCTTCATGAAAGCCTCCGGACCGCCATCGCCACCGCGTTCCCGCCGCCCAGGCACAGCGCCGCGATCCCCTTCTCTTCGTTCCGGTCCTCGAGCGCGTGGAGGAGGGTCGTCAGGATGCGCGCCCCCGAGGCCCCGATCGGGTGGCCGAGTGCGACCGCCCCGCCCCGCACGTTGTGCTTGGCCGGGTTGAGCGCGAGGACCCGCTGGAGCGCGACCTGCTGCACCGAGAACGCCTCGTTGAACTCGTAGAGGTCGACCCCGTCCGGCGTCCACCCCGTCTTCTCCCAGACCATCCGGACCGCCTTCTCGGGGGCCATCATCACGAGCTCCGGAGCGAGACCCGACGAGGCATAAGCGACGATCTCCGCCCTCGGCTTCAGGCCGAGCCGCTTCGCCGTCGCCTTCGATGTGACGACCAGCGCCGACGCGCCGTCGTTCACGCCGGGGGCGTTCCCCGCCGTGACGGTCCCGTCCTTCTTGAAGGCCGGCTTGAGCGACGACAGCGCCGCCATCGTCGTGTCGCGCCGCGGCGACTCGTCGGTGTCGAAGCGGACCGGGTCTCCCTTCTTGCTCGGGATCTCGACCGGGACGATCTCGCGCTTGAACGCCCCCGCGTCGATCGCCGCGACGGCCTTCTTGTGCGACTCGAACGCCCACTGGTCCTGCTGCTCGCGGGTGACCTTGTACCGCTCCGCGACGACCTCGCCCGTGTTCCCCATGTGATAGTCGTTGTAGGCGTCCCACAGACCGTCGTGGATCATCGAGTCGAGGAGCGTCTGGTTTCCCATCCGGAAGCCGGTGCGCGCGTTCTTCATCAGGTAGGGCGCGTTCGACATCGACTCCATGCCGCCCGCCACGACGATCTCGGCGTCGCCGCACTTGACCGCCTGGGCGGCGAGCACGACCGCCTTCAGGCCGCTCCCGCAGACCTTGTTGATCGTCAGCGCCGGAACGCTGTCCGGCATCCCGCCGCGCAGCGACGCCTGGCGCGCCGGGTTCTGGCCGAGGCCGGCCCCGACCACGTTGCCCATGATCACTTCGTCGATCTGCTCCGGCTTCAAGCCCGCGCGCGCGACCGCCTCGCGCACGACGATCGCGCCGAGCTGGGTCGCCGCGAGCGGGGCTAGGGTGCCGAGGAACTTTCCGATCGGGGTGCGAACGGCCGAGACGATGACCGGGTTTTCCATGAGGATCCTCCGTGGACAGCGGAGAATTCTAGCAGCCGGGGTCGGGGGGAAGCCCGCGGCGGATCGGACGAGACCGCTCCGCTTCCCCTGGTCAGCGCAAGCGGCCGGTGATCTCGAGCAGGCGCCGGACGCGCGCGGCGAGGGCCGGATCGAGCGCCTCGTGCGGGGCGCGCCAGCGCCAGTTCCCGTTCGCGATCCCGGGCACGTTCATGCGCGCCTCGGAGCCGAGGCCGAGCAGGTCCTGCACGGGGACGATCGCGAGGTCGGCGATCGAGGTCATCGCCTCGCGCACGATGCTCCAGGCGATCTCCTCCTCGCGTCCGCCGACGTAGTCCAGCACGTGGCGCTTCGCGATCGGATCGAGAGACCGGAACCACCCCACCGCCGTGTCGTTGTCGTGCGTTCCCGTGTAGACGACGACGTCGCGCACGAGGTTGTGAGGCGCGTGGTCGCTGTCGGGCGCATCGAGACCGAACTGGAGGACACGCATTCCCGGAAGCGCGAGATCGGTCCGGAGCGCGACGACGTCCTCGGTGATGTACCCCAGGTCTTCCGCCACGAACGGCGTGCCACCGACCGCCCGCGCGATCGCATCGAACAGCGCGCGACCGGGACCGGGCTCCCAGGCGCCCCCGGCCGCGGTCGCCGCACCGGCGGGGACGGCCCAGTACCCGACGAAGCCGCGGAAGTGATCGAGACGGAGCGCGTCGTGGAGCGCGAGCTGGTGTGTCACGCGCGCGACCCACCAGGCGTACCCGGTCGAGGCGAGGGCGTCCCAGCGGTAGATCGGGTTCCCCCAGAGCTGCCCCGTCTCGCTGAAGTAGTCCGGCGGGACGCCGGCGACCTTCACCGGCCGCCCTGACGCGTCGAGCCAGAACATCTCCTGATGCGCCCACACGTCCGCCGAGTCGAGCGCGGGGTAGATCGGGATGTCCCCCATGATCCGGATGCCGCGACGGCCGGCGGCCGCGCGGATCGCAGACCACCCCTCGAAGAACTCCCACTGCACGCGCCGCTTCTCCGCGATCGCCTCGGCCAGCTCCTTCTCCGCGCGGCCAAGCGCTCCGTGATCGCGCCGCTTGAGCGCGTCGTCCCA
>DATKHQ010000275.1:0-9065 GCA_035510175.1 Candidatus Sulfotelmatobacter sp.
CCTGTGCGGCCGGCTCGCGGACTACTTCACGGCGACGGGAGCGCTCTACGCCTACGTCGATTCCCATCCCGAGCGCGCGCGTGCCCTGCTGGGGACGGTGCTGCAGGACTCGAAGACCCACGAGGAACTCGGGGAGGAGGAATCACGTCTGGTCGAAGACGTCCGCCGGACCATCGACGCGCTCGCAACGCTTCTCGACGTGCCCGAGGGCGAGGCCGAAACGCTCGACGAGCTGTCGCGCTCGGTCTTCGACCCGTTTCCCGCTGCCATCGCGATCGGCGTGCCCGGCCCGATCCTGGAGCGCGAGGGATTCGACGGGACCGGAGACGATCCGCTCCGGATTCCCCTGTTCTCCCTCTGGCACGCCTTCTCCCGCCTCGAAGGCCGGTGGCTCTCCCCTGATCCCGCGCTGGCGATGTGGCGCGCGGATGCCGCCGGCAAGGAGGTCGATGCCACTGATTTCGCGAGCCGGCCCCGACGGGCCAATCCGCATCCGGCCGCCGCGGAGATCCGGAAGGCGATCGAGACCGAGCTGCAACCGGCTCCGGTTTACCGCGTGAAGTGGCGGCCTACCGCCGTCGACCCGGACGACGATCCGCTGATGCGGTGACGCGATTCCTCGTTGCGGCGGGTCTGGGCACCGGCTCGGCGGAGACGGGAGTCAGGGCTGACAGGGGGAGCAGCGGCGCGTCGCCGGCGTAGAGCACGCGCTCGAGGAACAGTCCCGACGCCGGCGCCGTCCACTCCGAAGGCAGGCCGCGTTTCGACGGGACACCGGAGATCAAGGCGCCGAACTCCGGTATGGGGAGCTCGTTAGCACCGACCTTGACCAGCGCGCCGACCGTGCGGCGCACCATCTTCCAGAGGAAGTGCGAGGCGACCAGGCGCACGAGGATCAGAGCGCCCTCCTCCACCACTTCGGCGCGCTCCACCGCCACCCGCGTGGAGGTCTGGTCCTTCGGTCGCTCGCACAGCAGGGCGAAGTCGTGGAAGCCGGGGAGCAGCGCCGCGGCGTCCGCGATCGCCGCGGTGTCGAGCCGGCGCTTGACCCACCAGACCGTGCGCTTGGCGAGTGCGGTCCTCCGCCGCGCGATCTGGTACACGTAGGAGCGCGCCACCGCGTCGTGACGCGCGTGGAAGCGGTCGGGCGCGCGCTCCATCGCGAGGAGGTGGATGTCATGGGGGAGGGCGTCGTTGATCCCCTCCCGGAATCGCCGCGGATCGACGGAAGCGCGTAGCCGAAGATGAGCGACCTGGTGCGCCGCGTGCACGCCGGCGTCCGTGCGTCCGGCGCCGCCGAGCTCGACGATCTCCCCGCCCGCGGCGACGACGGCGCGTCGGATCTCTCCAGCGACCGAGCGCGCGTTCGCCTGCTCCTGCCATCCGCGGTAGCGCGTGCCCTCGTACTCCAGATCGATCCGGTAGCTCGCCATCGTCGGTCTTGGCCTGGCGGGATCAGTGCACTGCGTTGAGGGACCAGTCGTCCGGACGGAACTCCAGCTTCACGCGCGCGCCGCCCGCCTTGATCGCCTCTGAGACCGGGGCCGGACCGTGCGCCGCGAGGAACGCGAGCGCTCCGCCGCCGGCCTTGAACGCGCCCGCTTGGGTCTCGAACAGGTGGGGAGCGACGATCGTCGTCTTGCCCCCCGCGGTCTTGACCTCGAGCACGCCCGGGAGCGCGAGGTAGCTCGAGGCCGCGTCATCGAGCTGCGCGTCCAGGCGCGCGCTGTCGTAAGGCTCGGTCCGGAGCGGCGGCGAGGTCTTCGCCGCCCGGTGCAGCGCGAACAGCACCCGCGGGTCCTTGTAATCGTCGAGGAGCTTCCGCTCGATGCCGTCGAAGCTGATCGGCCGCCCCTCGAACACCATCAGGTTCCGGGAAAAGATCTCGTTCGGCTTGAGAGCCTTGCTCAGGTCCCTGATCGAGCGCGACGGGTTTCCTTGGAGGATCGCCTCGAGCACGCGCGCGTTGTGGTAGTTGATCATGAAAGCCTGGCGGTCGGCGGCGGGGAGGCTCTTCGTGTCCGCTGCGCGATACGCCGTCACGACCTGGGACAGCTCCTTGAAGTCGTCCCCGATCGCGCGCCAGGAGGCGTAGCGCACGCCCGCCGGAGTGACGTAGCGCACCAGGAGCTTTCCGTACATTCCATCCGCGGACGCGACGTCCAGCGCGGCCAGCGGCGTGGCGAGCAGCGCCGCGAGCGCGAGCGCTTTCGAAAGCCGGCGAGCGGTCGCAGTCATGAGGCCTCCCGGGTCGGCACGAGCACGCGGATCATCTCCCGAAGGGCCGCTCGGCGCGAAATCTCCAGATCACGACGAGCGGGAGAGCGAGCCACGGCGCATTGGCGCCCAGCACGGTGACGGGGTGAGGGGTGGCGTGCGGGCCCGCGATCTCCTCGAAGCAGATCGTGAAGACGATGGCGATCATCATCCCGGCCCAGACCAGCGCCGGCGTGCGGATCCACGCCTTTTCCCGGACCAGAGCGACCATCGCGGCGAGATAGAACGGGCCGAAGAGGAGGGCGTCGACCCAGATCGTCGCGCGGTACCACGGAGGGCGCGCCCAGACGAGGGGGTCGTGGACCGACGACCACCAGTGGATCGCATCGACGGCGAACCGGGGCGGCCAGAAAGGATACGAGAAGCGCGACGGGTCGGGGATGACGATCTGTTCGATGTCGATCATGTACGTGATGAAGAAGAAGTTGAGGGCGAAGAACGCCACGAGGACGAGGTCGAGCGGGCGCCGGGTGAGAGGTGTCGGGGACACGCAGATCCCGCGCTCAGCTGTTCGGAGCGTCGCCGCCCGCGCCGAACCGCGCCCGGAGGCGGGGTGCCAGCAGGACGAGCGGCGAGACGAGCGTGAAGGCGGAAATGGCGAGGAGGATCGCCGTCAGCCGTCCGACCGGCCGGCCCTCGAGGATTCGCACGCCGCGGATGACATAGAGCGTGTGGAGCCAGACGACGCTGCCGAGCACGAGCGTGATCTGCGTCAGGCGAACGACGAACCGGCGGCGCATCGCGAGCAAGCCGGTCAGGATCAGCATGGCGGCGACCGCCCCGTACCGGCCCAGCCTGTAGAAATGAGCCGCCAGGAGGAGATAGCTCAGCGCGGGAGGCAGGAGGAGGAGGAAGGTCATCGGCCGAAGGTACCGCGGGCGAGGGCGGTCGCGGCGCACATCGTCAAGACCACGAGCGCCGCCTGAACGCGGCTGATCGCGGCGATGACCCGGGCCGGCGCGGGATCGATCGGCTCGCCGCGCTTCAGGGCGATGCGCGCGCGTACGAGGGTCGCCATCGGCCAGACCTCGAGCAGGAGGATCAAGGCGACGAGCCCGAGCTTCGCGTGGAAGACGGGTTGGGCGATATAGTACGCGGTCCCCTTCTCGAGCCCGCCGAACGCGCGCCAGACCCCCGTGCCGATCCACAAGAGTGCGGACGCGCCCCAGGCGTTGTCCGCCGCCAGCGCCCGCTTCCAGCTGCCGGAGTCGAGGGAACCGCGAAGCGCCGAACCCCGCAGCCATATCGCGGCGAGCCCGAGAGGAAGTGCCGCGAGGTGGAGCGTGGCGACGAACCAGCGAAGCACCATGGGCCCTCCCGCAAATCGGCGCAGCAGCTTATCCGAAATCAAGGGCGCGCGACCGCGCGATCGCCGCGTCGTCCGCGCAGGACCGCACGGCCCGCGGCAAGGTCCTCGAACATCCGGTCCATCAGCGCGCCCACTTCCGCGCGCGTGAGCTTGGCCCCGGGCCCTCGCGCGCTCAGTCGATCGAGGCTGGCCCCGGCGAGGAGAGCCGGGCTCGCCGTGAAGGCGACGAGTCCGTCCGGGGCGGCGACCGATTGCAGGACCTCGACGTAGCTCGCCGCGCGGTCGAGGTTGGACCTGGCGAGAGCGAACGCGCGCGGAAAGGGAGCGGGCTCGGGAAGGTAGAAGCGCCCGTCGCTCTCGTCGGACGCGGCGTCCTTGAGGATGTTCACGAGCTGGAGGGCCTCGCCGAAGAACCGGGACCGCCGCCGCAGCCGGCCTGCCGCCGGGGCGAGCGCCGGTGCGTCGAGGAGGAACAGCTCCGTGAGCATCTCGCCGACGATGCCCGCGACGATGTAGCAGTAGTCTCGCAGCTCGCGCATCGTTCTCAGGCGCAGCCGCCCGTCCGCGTCCGCACGCCGCACGACGTCCGCCATCCCGCGCGCGGTCCGCGTGAGATCGCGCCGAAGCACCGCCTGCGCGGCGGCGGGCATCGCGCGATAGGCCGACAGAACCTCCGGCACGCTTCGCAAGAGCTCGACGTACCCCGCGTGCTCCACCGGGAGGTCGGCGAGCCACTCGGCGGGCGCTCCGGCCTCGCCTCCGTCGCGGTCGAGGAGACCGCACAGCCTCTCGAGCGCCGCGACGCGGCGTGACACGGGCCAGAGCGTGGCGTCCTCGAACGTGTCCGCGATCCGGAAGAGCAGGTAGGCGATCGAGACGTGCCCCCGCGTCGGCTCCGGGAGCATCGGGATCGACAGGGCGAACGTCCGGCTCGTCTTGGCGAGCAGATCGTCGAGGCGGCTCATCGCCGCGATCCCCGCCCGGCGGCGATGCGCGTTCCCCCGGCAGCCCGCCCCGCGAGCGCGGCCCCGAGGCGGCCCGGTTTCCGCCCGTCGATCAGGATGGATTCGACACCGCTTCGCGCCAGGCGGCGCGCCACCGTGAGGCGGTGCCGCATTCCGCCGGTGACGTCCGTGCCCGCCGCGGCACCGGCACGAGACAGGGCGGGCGGAGCGGAGGTCGCATCGACGCGTGCGATGGTCGCGCCCGCGCCGTCGTACACCCCATCGGTCTCGCCGACCCAGACGATCCGCCGCACCGCGTCTCCGCGGCGGCGCGCGGCCCGGACGATGGCCGCGAAGACTTCCTCGGTCGAGACGATCACCGCTCCTCGCGCGGCATCGAGGACGACGTCGCCGTACACCACGGGGAGGAGCCCGAGGCGAAGCGCCGCGAACACGGGGCCTACGAACGCTCGGGTCACGCGCCCGTCCCGCGCCTCGAGGAAGCTCGACGGCGAGAGCGAGAACGGGCGGCCGCCCGCCTCCGCGAGGGCGTCGACGACGATCCGGTGAAGCTCCGCCGCCCGCCGCTGGGTCCGCGAGATCCCGTCGAGCCGCCCCCGAGCGTCGGCGCCGCGCACCAGGCCCGCGGCCGCGGCCGCCGCGTGCCCGAACGATCCGCTCCCGTGGCCGACGACCAGGCGGATCGAGGGGGCGGCGGCCCCGGCCTGCACGAGCTCGCGCGCCGCGCGCCGGATCGCGCTCTCCCGAAGCGACCCCGCGCGGCTCTTGTCGGTGATCAGGCTGCCGCCGAGCTTGACCAGCACGATCGCCTCGCCCATCAGAAGAGGTGCTCCGTCCGGCCCTCGGGCCCGATCCCGACGCCGTCGAGCAGGACGTTCCGGACGCCGGGGAGATCCTCGACGACGCGGACCACATCGACCTCGTCGCTCGGCGGGCAGATGACGTGCACGTTGGCGCCCGCGTCCATCGTCGCCCAGGCCGCGACACCGGTGTCCGCGCGGGCGCGCCGGATTCGCTCGAGAACGGCGAGCGTGGCGGGCTTCCAGTAGAACAGCGGCGGGCGGGACGACATCGCGATCAGGTGCAGCTCCACCGCCTCCTCCTCGAGAACGGGTCCGAGGGCCGACAGGTCCCGCGCGGCGATCGCGTGACGCGTCGCCTCGAGCCGGGCGCCGAGCAGACGCTGCCGGGTCTCGAAATGCGGGCTGCTCCCGGCCCGGCGGTGCCCCTCGATCGACGGCACGTCCTTCGGGTCGCCGTCGACGACCACGATCACGTCGCGCAGGTCCCAGTGAGTGGCCGGGAACAGCGTCCGCGTCTCCCCGGCCGGATCCCCCTCGCCGCGCCACTCGACGTACCCGCCGAGCACCGAGCGGGCCGCGGACCCGGAGCCGCTCATCCGGGCGAGCGCGGACTGCTCGTCGATCGTCAGCTCGAGGCCGAGGGCCCGGGCGGAAGCCAGGGTCAGCGCGGCGAAGCCCGAGGCGGAGGAGGCGATCCCGGAGCCCGTGGGGAAGGAGTTGCGGGTGGCGACGCGGAAGCTCCCGCCGCGTCCCGCCCACCGCCGGACCCGCTCGAGCTGCTGCACGGCGCGCTCGCGGAACCGCAGCGAGGGCAGCTCGACCGACCCGTCGTCGCGCACGATGTCGATCCGGTCCGGCTCGTCCGATCCCGCCTCGAACGCGACGGTCGTCAGCGTGAGGCATTCGGACAGCGTCATCGAGATCGACGGGTTGGCCGGAAGCGTGCGCTCGAGGTCGCGCGCGCCCCAGTACTTGATGAAGGCGATGTTCGCCGGAGCCGCGACGGTCGCCTTGGCGTTCACGCGGCTTCGCGAAGAAGTCCCGGCGCGCCGAGCGCCGCCGGGAGCTGGGTCCATCCCCGCGGCGGCGCGAAGCGGGCGTGCCAGCCGGGGTCGGGATGAACGACGAGGACCAAACCCGCACCCGCACCCGTGCGTCCGCCGGCGCCGGACACCTTCGCGCCTCCACCGTCCCGCTCGATCGCGCGGATCGCGGAAGCGACCTGCGGCGGCACGACGCCGAGCGACTCGAGCGCCGTCTCGCACCGGCGCACGAGGGCGACGACGCTGTCCCCGTCCTCCTCGGCGAGTGCGACGCGCAGCTGCCGTGTGGCCGCGTCGATCGTCGCGAGCGCATCGCG
This sequence comes from Candidatus Sulfotelmatobacter sp., assembly GCA_035510175.1. Taxonomy (GTDB): domain Bacteria; phylum Acidobacteriota; class Polarisedimenticolia; order Polarisedimenticolales; family DASRJG01; genus DASRJG01. The sequence goes on from DATKHQ010000275.1 coordinate 6,715, forward strand.
GACGGCGAGCGGATCGTCCCGCTCGCGCTCTCGGACGAGCTGGACCATGGCGCCGGTGGTCTCCGCGGGAGCGCCGGAATGGAACAGCCGGAACGCGCTCAGGCCCGAGGACCCGAGGCGGATCCCTTCGCGCCGCAGCAGCCCGTCCTCGCCGCGATGGAACCAGTGGATCCCGCCGTGCAGCACCGCCTCGACGTCCACGCCCGACGGACGGCCGTGCTGCGCGCGCTCGACGGCGAGCGCGGCCCGGGCGATCGCCATGTCGTCCGCGGGGAGGCCGAGCGCCGCGGAGAGCGCGGCGACCACGGCGACGCCGAGCGCCGCGGAGCTGCCGCACCCCGCGCCGGACGGGATGCGCGATGCGATCGTGACCGCGACTCCGGGGAGCGACGCGCCGCCGGCAAGCGAGGCCGCCTCGCCCGCGGCGATCAGCGCCAGCAGGTGGGGCTCGCGCACCGGCACGAATCGCCCGTGGCCGTCGGCGAACGCCTCGGTCCAGCTCGACCGGCGCTCGCCGGCGAGGGTCAGCAGCTCCGGCCATCCCGCGCGGCCGGTCCACCCGATCGTGGGCATCTCGACGCGGACCCCGCCCACCTCCGACGAAAGCACCGAGACGGTGAGCCGCCGGTCGATGGCCGCGACGAGCGCGGGATGACCGTAGACGGCCGCGTGCTCACCCATCAAGATCGTCTTTCCGGGGACGGAGACGACCGTCCCCGCGCTCATGCGCCCCTTTCGCCGCCGCCGTCTCCCGCGCGTCCGAGCCGGGCGTGGGCCCGCGCCAGGTCGCTCGAGGTGAAGGCGGCCATCAGCGAGAGCTCCCCGGCGAGCACCGCGCCGCCGAGGATCTCCGCGAGCCGCATGACCGCAAGACCCGGTCGCTCCGGATCCGGTGCCACGCCGAGAATCCGCAGGGCCTCGCTCTGCGTGTCGAGCGACGTGCCTCCTCCGATCGCGCCCAGCGGCGCGTCCGGCACGAAGATCGACATGTACGCGGCCCCGTCGGGGCGAGGCTCGATGCACGTCACGCCGGTCGAGCCGCCCACGACGTGAGCGGGGTCTTGACCGGTGGCGAGGAAGAACGCGGAGAGGATGTTGGCAAAGTGCGCGTTGTACCCCATGGCACCCGCCGCGATCGAGCCGAGGAGGTTCTTGCGGTACTGCACCTCGGCCAGCGACGCCGCGTCCGTCTTCAGGACGTCGCGCAGCACGCTCGCGTCGAGGGTGACCTCGGCGTGGATCCGCTTGCCGCGCCCCTCGGTGAAGTTGATCGACGCGGCCTTCTTGTCCACGCAGTAGTTGCCGGACAATGCGACGCAGGGAACGCCGGTCGCGCTCTCGATGAGGCCGCGGACGATCCGGTCGCACGCGATGGTGACCATGTTCATTCCCATCGCGTCGCCGGTCGTGAAGCGGAATCTGAGGAAGATCGACGTCCCGAAAACGTACGGCTTCATCTCGGTGAGCTTCAGGAACCGGCTCGTTCCCTCGGCGACGTCGCGGATCTCGGACTCGTGATCGCGAATCCAGGTGAGGAACGCGCGCGTCTCCCGCTGGCTGCGCGTCCGGAACACGGGCGCCCGCGTCATCCCGACGTCGTCGACGTGGACCCGGGCGCCGCCCGCGAGGCGGAGGGCGGTGCAGCCGCGGTTGATCGATGCGAGGAGGGCTCCCTCCGTGGTGGCCATCGGGACGAAGACGTCGCCGTCGACGTGATCGCCGTGAACGGTCAGCGGGCCGACGACGCCCATGGGAATCTGGGCGACCCCGATGAGGTTCTCGCAGTTGCGCTTCGAGGCGATCGAGGCGTCGAAAGAGTGGTGGCCGATGGCCTCCAGGCTCGCTCCGGTGATGCGCGCGAGCGCCTCGCGGCGGATCCCGGCGGCCTCCTCGCCGGGCAGGTCGTCGGGAAGCTCGTGGAAGCGCAGACGCCCGGAGACGAGCGCCTCGATCGTCTCCTCGCGCGCGGTCCGGGGGCCCGCCGAAGCGGACTTGGCCTTGGTCATCGATCCCTCTCCTCGACGATCGCCGCCCGGGCGAGCTCGGGCACGGTTCGCGCGCCGAGACAGAACATCGCGATGCGCAGCTCGTGCAGGATCCGCTCGATCCGCCGCTCGACCTGATCGGCGGAGTCGAGCGCCGCCTCGAGAAACGGCTGCGCGAGCCCGGCGAGGTCGGCGCCGAGGGCGATCGCCTTCGCGACGTCGATGCCGTTGCGCAGCCCTCCGCTCGCGATCACGGTCACCCCGTCGATGCGCCGGAGCTGGCGGATCGATTCGGGCGTCGCGATGCCCCACCCGGCGAACGTCTCGCCGAGCTCGGCGTCGCCGGCGCGGGAGGCCTCGATGCGC
>DATKHQ010000276.1:0-3475 GCA_035510175.1 Candidatus Sulfotelmatobacter sp.
CGCGCGCCTGGGCTCCTCCCGCGCGGTCCTCCAGAACGCCGCGAAAGTGGCGGAGCTGCTCGGCGGGGCGCTCGAGCGGATCGACGAGGGGGACGCGTCCGCCCTCGCCGCGCTGGCCGGGGCCCAGCGACGCGTCGACGATCTCGCGGCCATCGACCCGGCGCTCGAGCCGCTCGCGGCCCGGCTCACCTCCGCGCGGATCGAGATCGCGGACGTGTGCGCCGGACTATCGGCCTACCGGGACGGCGCCTCGTTCGACCCGGACCGGCTCGAGGCGATCGAGACGCGGCGCGCGGCGATCGAGAGGCTGCTTCTGCGCTTCGGCCCGGCGGAAGAGGACGTGCAGGCGGCGGCGGCCGAGGCGGCCCGGGAGCTCGCCACGATCGGCCGCCTCGACGCCGAGATCGAGCAAGCGGCGCGGGCGGCGGAGGTCGCGCGCGCCGCCTACGCGCGGGCCGCCACGGCCCTCACCGCCGCGCGCGGCGCCGCCGCCAAGCGCCTCGGTCCCGCGGTGGCGGCCGAGCTGAAGCCGCTGGCACTCTCGCGCGCGATCTTCTCCGTCGCGCTCACCCCGGCCGCGGGCGACGGGCCGATCCCGCTGTCGCCGTCGGGGGCCGAGCGCGCCGAGTTCCTCCTCGCCGCCAATCCCGGCGAGCCGGCGCGCCCCCTCGGGCGCGCGGCGTCGGGGGGGGAGCTCTCGCGCGTGATGCTCGCGCTGCACGTGGTTCTCGAGGGAGAGCGGTCGGGGCGCACGCTGGTCTTCGACGAGGTCGACGCCGGGGTCTCCGGGGCGGTCGCGCAGGCGGTCGGGGCGCGCCTCGCGCGCCTGGCCCGGCGGCGCCAGGTGCTCTGCGTCACCCATCTCCCGCAGGTCGCTGCGTTCGCCGACGGCCACTACCATGTCGGCAAGCGCGTCCTCGCGGGCCGGACCCACACCGAGATCGTCCGGATCGACGGGGACTCGCGGGTCGACGAGCTGGCGCGGATGCTCGGCGGCCGGCAGGCCGGGGCGGCCGCGCGGGAGAACGCGATGGAGCTTCTCGCGGAGGCGGGGCGGGCGGACGGCGTTCGGGGACGGGCGTGAGCATGCGCGTCGGTGTCTACCCGGGCACGTTCGATCCGGTGACCTACGGCCACCTCGACCTGGTGGAGCGGGGACGAAAGCACGTCGACAGGCTCATCCTCGCGATCCTGAGGAACGAGGACAAGGAGCCGATGTTCACCGTCGACGAGCGCATGAGCTTCCTCCGCGAGGCCGTCGCCGCCTGGGACAACGTGACGATCGACGCGTTCGACGGCCTGCTGGTCGACTACGCCCAGAAGGTCGGCGCGACGCTGATCCTGCGCGGGCTGCGCGCCGTCTCCGACTTCGAGTACGAGCTCCAGATGGCGATGATGAACCGCCGCCTGGCCCCCGACCTCGAGACGGCGTTCCTGATGCCCAGCGAAGCGTACAGCTACGTCTCGAGCCGGCTCGTGCGGGAAGTGGCGCGCCTGTCGGGCGACGTGTCGGGGCTCGTGCCCCCCGCGGTGGCCCGGGCGCTCGCCGTGCGCGCGGGCCGGAACCCCAAGGGGTGATCGTCCGCCGGATCGGAGTGCGAGCGCTCGCGGCGGGCACGCTCGTCCTCGCCGGCGCGGGCTGCCCGCGCGGGACCGACCCGCGCTCCCTCTCGGTCATCCTCGTCACGCTCGACACGACCCGCGCCGACCGGATCGGAGCGTTCGGCGGAACGGCGGTTCCGACCCCGACCCTGGACGCGCTCGCGCGCGAGGGGACGATCGCGACGGACGCGACGAGCCAGGTGCCCCTCACGCTCCCCTCGCACGCGACGATCATGACCGGCCGCTATCCGGCGTCCCACGGCGTGCGGCACAACGGGATCTACAAGCTCCGGCCGGAGGAGGAGACGCTCGCGGAGCACCTGAAATCCGCCGGGTTTGCAACGGCGGCGTTCGTCGGCGCGTACGTGCTCAACCGCGGGTTCGGGATCGAGCAGGGGTTCGACGTCTACGACGATGTCCCCGTCGACCGGTTCGCCGGGGGGCGCGACCAGATCTTCGAGGCGCAGCGCTCGGCCGACGCGGTCAACGCGCAGGTGTTCCGCTGGCTGGACGGACATCCGCAAGGGCGCTTCTTCCTCTGGGTGCACTACTACGATCCGCACGAGCCCTACGCCCCGCCGGAGACCCCCGGGCGCACGCTCTCGGGGAGCGGATACGACCGCGAGATCTCCTACGTCGACGCGTGCCTGGGCGATCTCGTCAAGAGGTTGAGGCGGGAAGGAATTCTCGATCGCGCCCTGCTCGTCGTCGCCGGGGACCACGGCGAGAGCCTGGGCGAGCACGGGGAGAAGACCCACGGCCTCCTCCTTTATCAAGGGGCGCTCCACGTCCCCCTGATCCTGCGCGCTCCGGGTCTCGTCCCGAAGGGGCGGGCGGTCGGCGGGCCGGTCGAGCTCGCGGATCTGGCGCCGACCATTCTCGACTACCTGAAGCTGCCGCCTCTCCCGGCGGCGCAGGGGAAAAGCCTCAGGGCGCGGGTCGAGGGGAAGGACGACGGCCGCGCCGCCGTCGCCCACGCGGAGACGATGATGCCGCGGCTCGAGTTCGGCTGGAGCGACCTCTCGATGATTCGCGAGTCCCGCTTCAAGTACATTCGCGCCCCCCGCCCGGAGCTCTACGATCTCAAGCGGGACCCCGAGGAGACCCGCGATCTCGCCCGCGAGGACACCGACCGCGCCGGCGAGCTCGCGTCCGCGCTGTCCTCGTGGAGCGCCGCCACGACCGACACGGCGGCCGGCGAAGCGTCGCACCGCACGCTCGACCCGGACGAGAAAGCCAAGCTGAACTCCCTCGGATACCTCACGGGGGGGTCGGGCGGGACCGCATCCGCCGGCACGATCGACCCCAAGGACGGGATCGCGGAGATCGCGGCGCTCGACGCGGCGCGCGAAAAGCTCGACGCCGGCGATGCCGCGGGGGCGCTCGCCGGAGCCTCCGTGATCGTGGCGCGCAATCCGCGGAACCACCAGGCGCACGTCACCAAGATCCTCGCGCTGATCCGCCTCAACGATCTGAAGGAGGCCGAGCAGGAGGCGTTGCGGACGCTCGCGGCCGCCTCGGGCGAGGATCCAGCCGCCGCCGTGCTCACCGACCGGGCGCGCGGGCTCCTCGCGAGCGTCTATCGGCTGCAGGGCCGGACGAAGGACGCCGAGGCCTGCTACCGGCGGATGATCGCCTTCGACCCCTCGAACGAAGGAGCGGCGGTCGACCTCGCGCGGATGTTGATCGACACCGGCCGGCTCGACGAGGCGCGCCGCCTCACCGACGGCGTCCTCGCGAAGGACGCGCGGAACGGGATGGCGCTCGCGGCCTCGTTCCAGCTCGCGACGAAGGCCGGAAACGATCACGACCGGCTCGAGGTCGCGCGCCTGCTCGCCGATGCGGGGGCCGGGGACCCGCCCACGCTCGTCGA
>DATKHQ010000277.1:0-7198 GCA_035510175.1 Candidatus Sulfotelmatobacter sp.
CCGAAGAACCAGGCCGAGCGTGTCAGCCGGCGGTGCGCGGCCGCCTGCGCGGCGAGCGCCGGCCAGTCCCGGCGGGACGCGGCGTCCGCCATCCTGAAACGGGCGGCCAGCCGGCGCGCGACGCCGGCCCCCGCCAACGGGTGAAGAGAATCGATCGACTCGAACAAGCACAATGCTCGAGCGTGATCGCCGCCGATCGCTGCCAGCACCGCGTGCGCCGCGATCTTGGAGCCACGAAGCGGAATCCGCGACGGCTCGGCGAGCCGGGCTCGGAGCCGCTCGGCGTCGCGCTCGCGGGAGCCGCGCTTGTGCGCCAGCGCCAGCGCGGCGGCGAGCGAGGACGCGCCCTCGCCCGAGTCGTTCCGAAAGGTCCACAGCGCGAGGCGGGCGGCAATGGCGGACGGCCGCATCAGCCCGAGCGGGATCAGCACACCTCGGGCGAGGAGCCACGGAAGGAGGACGACCGTCATCGCGCACAGCACAGAAGCCGAAACCATGGGGGATCTTGGGAGCGCGATGATCGCGGCGGCCACCACGAGTTCGCCGGCAAACCAGACGAAGAGAAATCCCGCACGTTCCGAAATCGGCCGCATGAGCACGTTTCCGGACCGCGTTCCACCGACACGCCGGGCTCTCGAGGGCGATCCGTCGCGCTTGTTGATCGCGCGCACGATGAGCCACACCAGCCAGATGATCGGGAGCGCGTTGATCATCGCGACGGCAGCCCCGCCCAGAGCTCGTGCACGAACCGCCGCTTCGGATCGCGAAGCTGATCGATGGACCACCGCACCAGGTCGGGCGTGCGCTGGCCCAGGCCCACCGGGCTCGAGTAGGGCGCCGCCGCCTCCTTCCCGGCGGCCAGCTGGGCCAGGAGCTTTTGCCCCTGTCGCTCGATCTCTGCCGGGGAGGCCGTCGGTGGGAGTCCGAGCACCGTGAATGGATTCGTGAGAAGTCGGGCGAGCGCGCCGGAGCGGACGTCGCTCATCGGAGGCCCGAGTCGTAGGTCTGGCTGTTCGCCTCGACGTCGGGCGGGAGCAGCCGCCACAGCGCCTGAACCGCCGCGCGGACTCCGTCCACGTCGCCACTGTTGTCGGCCGCGCGGCCGTTAGCGACGATGCGCTTGGCCTCGGCGACGTCGGACGCGCGGGCGATCTCTCCGGCCGCTCGCTCGAGGAGCATCGCCCACGCCCGCGGGTGACGGAAGTACGCCGCGTTCCCGAGCTGGATGACCGCGCGCATGCGGCGGTTTACGGACTCCACCGATCGCGTCTCGAGCGCGGAGCGGACGGCGGCGACGGCCTCGTGCAACAGCCGGCGCTCCGCATCGGTGCCGCGACTCGAGGCCCAGCTCGCCGCCGCCGCGATCGAGTCGCGTGTCTCTGCGGCAAATTCCGGCCAGTTGAGAGCGGCCTCTTCCTCGCCGATCATCGCGTCGAGCTCGGACAGGGTTCTCCGGAGCTTCTGCGACGCGTCCTCGTCACCGCCCTTCGCGGCCGCAAGGTCGCCCGCTGCTTCCGCGAGAGATCGCTCCACGTCGCCGAGCCTCCCGATCGAATTGGTATCGCGGCGGGCGAACGCCGAGACTTGCAGCCCGGCCAGACGGTCCCGCAGCCCCTTCAAGAACCCCTCGAGGGCGTCCGGCCGGGTATCCGGCAGCACGAGGTGCTCGACGTGCCCGAACGTTCGCCCTGTCTGCGGTACGTGCGCGCGTGCCGTGAGCTGCCCCGCGCGGTCGAGAGCGAGCGTGACCTCGACGGTCGAGCCCGCGGGCAGCGTCGCCTGGATCTCGTTCCCCCGGATCTCGAGGGAGCCGACGGGACGGCACAGATGCGCGGCCCCGAACTCCCCCTGCACGATGGGAATCTTGATCACGACACCGTCGCCCCCCGGGACGACGGTGGACACGGTGTGCTGAACGAACGTGCGCGTCGTCGGCAGCGGCACGCCGCGCTCGAAGAACGTGCGAACGCTGTCATCGGCCAGGGCGACGCCGATGGTCCGCGAGAGCGGAGGGTCCCCGATCGTGACGCCGTGAATGATCGAGAACGTCCCGGGCGTCATCGAGACGGACGATCCGTCCGCGGCCCTTCCTTCCAGCGCGAACATGTTCGTCGACCGCGGGGCAAGCTTTACCTCGAGAGTGAACGTCCCGTCCGACTCGATCGGGACCTCGGGGCTCGACCAACCTCCGTCGGAGCGTCGGACGTGCACGGCGACGGGCCGTCGCGACACCTCGGCGTCGGCCAGGCGTCCCACGACGAAAGGCGTCAGATCCGCGGAGACCGCCGGCGCGTACACCCAGACGGGAACGTCGCCGGTTCGGGCGGGAGCGGACCGGTGGGCCGGGCGCGCGTTCAGATCGAGCGTCGCGGCGAACAGGGCGGCGCCGCGCGCGACGAGCGTCATCGGGTCGACGCCCTCGACGATCGGCGCGTCGAACGCGTCGCGGACCATGCGCCGCACCAGCGGCATGACGGTGGGGCCGCCGACGAGCACGACCCGCTGGAGGCGGCCGGGCTCGAGCCCGCTCGCGGCGACCAGACGCCGGCAAACCGCTATCGACCGCGCGACGATGGGAGTGCAGAGGCCCTCGACGGTCTCGCGATCCAGGACGACGTCGACGCCGAGCTCGCGCCCCAGCACCACGAACGGGTGTGCAGGGTTGATGGGGACACGGACGCCGCGGGTGAGCTCGATCCGCGCGTCCTCGACCGCGACCTTGAGGCCCCGCGCCGCCGACGCGACCTCGGGATCGGAGCGTTCGAGCGCGACGCCGTGGTGGCGCGACAGCTGCGCCAGCAGCCAGTCGAGGATGGCGTTGTCGAAGTCACGCCCCCCGAGAAAATTATCCCCGTCGTGGGCGACCACGCGCAGGAGTCCATCCCGGGTCTCGAGGAGCGACGCGTCGAACGTCCCCCCGCCAAGGTCGTAGACGAGCCAGCTTCCCGACGCGTCCGAGTCGTGCCATCCCGCAGCCAGCGCGGACGCGACCGGCTCCTGGATCAGCTCGACGCGCGTGAATCCAGCGAGACGCGCCGCCTCGGCCGTGGCCCGGTTTTGGGGCAGCTCGAACAGCGCCGGCACGCCGATCACCGCGAGGCCGGCATCCACGCCGGTCGCCTCCCGCACGTCCGTTCGCAGCGACTCCAGGATCGCCGCGGAGAGGGCCTCGGGTGTCTTGATCCCGGCCGATGCCGGGAACGGCAGCCCCCCCGCCGTTCCCATCAGCCGCTTGAATTCGGTCCGCGTGTTGGCGGGGTCCGACTCGAGGTACCGGCGCGCCCGGGCTCCGACCGTGACGTTGCCCCGGGCGTCGATGCGAACGACCGACGGCGTGAGGTCGCTGCCGGCCGGATTGCGGACGAGCGTGCAGGCATCACCGTCGAACGTCGCCACCGCGGAGTTCGTGGTGCCCAGATCGATCCCCACGTAGAGGGGAGAATCGCCCGACATGATCCGGGATTATAGGTCCGGCGCTCAGCCTTTCGGGGCGAACGCCTTCCCCGGCGTTCCGCCGAGCGCGAGGAGCGTCACCCCGTTCGGGCCGGGGACGATCTGCCTCTTCTGGGTCGGACCGACGCGTGCGATGATCCCGCGCTCGAGGTCGAACGTCTCGCTGCCGGCCCGGAGCTTGGCGCTCCCCTCGAGGACCAGGTAGACCTCTTCTTGCCCGTCCTTCGCGTGGTCGTGGTCGGGGTACTTGTCCCAGTGCGGCGGGAGATGGAGGATGTTCATCCCCCACGACGTCACGCCCAGGCTCTTCGCGGCGTACTTGAATCGGCCCTCGCCCTGGTAGCTGTCGAGCTCGTCGAATCGCTTGATCGTCACGTCTGCCATGTCTTCTCCTTCCTTCACGATGCGGCACCGGTCTTTCCCACCGCCGCCGCTCCGAACTGCTGCTCGTAGAGCCTCGCGTACAACCCGCCCCGCGCGAGAAGCTCGTCGTGCGCGCCGCGCTCCACGATCCGGCCCTTGTCCATGACGAGGATCAGGTCCGCGCGGAGGATCGTGCTCAAGCGGTGCGCGATCACCAGGCTCGTGCGGCCCGTCAAGAGCGGCTCGAGCGCCTGCTGGATCAGCGCCTCCGAGCGCGAGTCGAGCGCGGATGTGGCTTCGTCGAGAATCAGGAACTTCGGATCCCGGAGCACGACGCGCGCGAGCGCCAGCCGCTGCTTCTCCCCGCCGGACAGTTTGTATCCGCGCTCGCCGACGACCGTGGCCAGGCCTTGCGGCAGACCCTCGATGAGATCGCGAATGTGCGCCACCCGGCAGGCCTCCTCGATCTCCTCGCGCGTCGCGTCGGGCTTCGCGTAGCGCAGGTTGTCCTCGACCGTCGCGTGGAAGAGGGTCGTCTCCTGCGTGACCTTCGCGGTGCAGCGGGCCAGGTCCGAGAAGGCGAGGTCGCGCAGGTCGATGCCGTCGAGCGTCACGCGGCCGCGCGCCGGATCGTACAGGCGCGCGGCGAGGTACGTCAGCGTCGTCTTGCCCGCGCCGCTCGGACCGACGAGCGCGACCATGCGCCCCGGCAGCGCCTCGAACGAGACGTCCTCGAGGGTCCACCGGCCTTCCTCGTATCCCATCCACACGCCGTCGAAGCGGACCTCGCCTCTCGGGTGCGCGAGCGCTTTCGGATGCTCGGCCTCGGCCACCTCGACCGGGAGGTCGAGGTACTCGAAGATCCTCCGGAACAGCGACACCGCGCTGAGGATGTCGACGTGGACGTTGACGAGCGCCGATGCCGGCATGTACAGCCGGCCGAGGTATGTCACGAACGCGATCACGGTCCCGAGCGTGATCCGCCCGGCGATCACCGCGTGGCCGCCGGCCAGGTAGATCAGCGCCGGGCCGATGCTGCCGAACATCAGGAGCCACATCAGGAACCAGCGCCCCGCCATGGCCTGCTGGACCTGGAGGTCGCGCACCGCGGCCGCCTTCTCCCGGAACCGGCCGCGCTCGTGGGCCTGCGCGCCGAAGAGCCGGGTGAGCAGGAAACCGTTGACCGACAGGGTCTCCTGGAGGTGCGAGGTCATCTCGCCGAGCTTCTCCTGCGTCTTTCCGGAAAGGCGGCTGCGAACCTGTCCGACCTTACGCGTGGGCAGGATGAACGCGGGAAGAACGCCGACCGCGACGAGGGCGAGCAGCCAGTCGATCCGGAAGATCACGACGAGCGTCGTGACGACCACGAGCCCGTTCGACGCCAGCGACACGAGGGTTCCGCTCACCACGCCCTGCACGCCGCCGACGTCGTTCTGGATGCGCGAGAGGATGTCCCCCGACTTCGTGTTGGTGAAGAAACGGAGGGACTGCTTGAGCATCCGCGCGTAGATCTGCTCGCGAAGCTCGAGCATCGTCGCCTGGCTCACCACCGTGACCAGATTGTTCTGCCAGACGCCGATCAGACCGGACACGAGCGGGATCGCGATCATCCCCGCGACGAGCCAGTTCAGGAGCCCGCCCTGCCGTAAGGGAATCGCGCGATCGACGATCTCGCGGATCAGCAGGGGAGGGATGAGCCCCAGCAGGGACGTGACGATGATGCAGCCGAGGATCAGCAGCGACGGGCGCCACGCGGGAAGCAGATAGCGGGCGATGCGGAGGAAGTCTCCGCGCGTCGGCTTGAGATCCTTCGGAGCATCCTGGTAATTGAAGTGGAACATCCCTGCTCCCGATGGGAAACCCGTCGGGAGAGGGTACCCGAATCTCCGGCGGTTGGCCGGTGGAGAACTCACCGGAAACGCGGCGCGGTCAGGCGCTCGCAAAGAGTTTGTAAAGTGTGTAACCGCCCGCCCCGCGCGGTGGGCCGCCGATTTCCGGCAGGTATAGTGTCCTCATGCGGCGCTCTTATCGTCCGTCGCCGGTCGTGTGGGCCGCGGGACTGACGATGATCGGCCTGCTCGTGATCCTCGCGGTCCTCCAGTACCGCTGGCTGGGCGAGCTGAGCAGCGCCGAGAAGCTGCACATGCGCGACCGGATGCAGTCCTCCGCGACCCGCTTCGCCAGGGAGTTCGACCGGGAGCTGACGCGGGCGCTCATCCTCCTCGACCCGGGCTCGCCGCGACGGCCGCGGGAGACCTACGCGGATCGCCGCGCCCGGTGGGCCTCCTCGGCCCTGGCGCCTCGCATCGTCCGCGACGTCTTCGTCGCTTCGCTTTCCCGCGGCGATCTCGCGCTCGCGCGCGTCGACGAGGCCACGGGCGAGCTGAGCCCCCTCCCGTGGCCCGCGGAGCTGCTCGGTTTGAAGGACCGGCTCCGGACCGCGCGGCCCGCGCCCGAGCCCGGTCCGTCACCGCGCCCCCGCCGCGAGCTCGCCCTCCCGGCGGCGGATGTTCCCGCGCTGGTCGCGCCGGCCGCCGGCGAGAGACCCCCGGCATCCGGTTACACGATCATCTGGCTGGACCGGAGCGTGATCGAGAAGACGCTGCTGCCCGAGCTGGCATCGCGCTACTTCGGCGGCTCGGACGGGCTCGAATACGCGATCGAGCTGTCGCCGATCGCGGATCCGTCGCGCGTGATCTTTCACGCGGGACCGCGCGTGGCCGGAGCCGGGGCCAGGAGCGACGCCGAGGTCGGACTGTTTGCGCTGCTCCGGCTCGACGAGATCGAGCCCGCCGATCAGCCGGCGGCGCAGGCGGCCTCGGGCGAGAGCCGCGCTCGCACGCCGGCCCCGCCGCGACCGGCCGGGCCGTCCGAGTGGCGCCTGCGCGTGACGCACGCTTCGGGCTCGCTCGAGGCGGCGGTCGCGTCCGTGCGGCGCCGGAACCTCGCGATCTCCTTCAGCACGCTGCTGCTCCTCGCCCTGGCGATGGCGATGCTCCTGCTGACCACCCGTCGCGCGCAGAGCCTCGCGCGCCAGCAGCTCGAGTTCACCGCCGGCGTCACGCACGAGCTGGCGACCCCGCTCGCCGGGATGCGCTCGGCGGCCCAGAATCTCGCCGACGGCGTCGTCGCGGATCCCGGGCAGGTGCGGGAGTACGGGCGGCTCATCGAGCGCGAGGGCCGGCGCCTGACGGAGATGGTGGACCAGGTTCTCTCGTTCGCCGGACTCGAGTCGGGCAAGACCGCGCTCGAGCGGCGCCCGGTCGCGATCCGCGACGTGATCGAGGACGCGCTGGCGTCGTCGCGGCGAGCGCTCGACGAGAAGGGGTTTCGCGTCGTGACCGATCTGCCCGACGATCTACCCGACGTGTCGGGCGACCGG
>DATKHQ010000278.1:0-6806 GCA_035510175.1 Candidatus Sulfotelmatobacter sp.
TACATGCCCGGGAACAACCAGGAGGATCCTCCGGACCGTCCCACCGACGACCCGGACGATCGCGCCGAGATCGCGCTGAACTCGATCGTGCCCGCGGCGTCGAACCAGCCGTACGACATCAAGAAGGTGATCGCCGCCGTCGCCGACCGCGGATCGTTCCTCGAGGTGCACGAGCACTACGCCAAGAACATCGTCGTCGGGTTCGCGCGCCTGTCCGGCCGCCCGGTCGGGATCGTCGCGAACCAGCCGGCCGTGCTCGCCGGGTGTCTCGACATCGACGCCTCGGTCAAGGGCGCCCGGTTCGTCCGCTTCTGCGACTGCTTCAACGTACCGCTCGTGGTCTTCGAGGACGTTCCGGGATTCCTCCCGGGGACCGAGCAGGAGTTCGGCGGGATCATCCTGCACGGCGCGAAGCTCCTCTACGCGTTCGCCGAGGCCACGGTGCCGAAGGTGACGGTCATCACGCGCAAGGCGTACGGCGGCGCCTACTGCGTCATGGCCTCCAAGCACATCCGCGCGGACTTCAACTTCGCCTGGCCCTCCGCGGAGATCGCGGTGATGGGTCCCGACGGCGCGGTCAACATCATCCACCGCGGCGAGATCGCCGCGGCGGGGGACCGCGGCGACGCCGTCCGGGCCGAGAAGGTCGCCGAGTATCGCGACAAGTTCGCCAATCCCTGGGTCGCCGCGGAGCGCGGGTACGTGGACGAGGTGATCGAGCCGTCGCTGACGCGCCGCAAGATCATCGGTGCGCTGCGCCTCCTCGAGAACAAGCGGGACGCGAACCCGCCCCGCAAGCACGGGAACATCCCGCTCTGATGGCCGTCTCCCCGCCGTTCCGGAAGATCCTGGTGGCCAACCGCGGGGAGATCGCGGTGCGGATCATCCGCGCCTGCCGCGAGATGGGCATCCCCACGGTCGCGATCTTCTCCGAGGCCGACCGCGACGCGCTGCACGTCCGGTACGCGAGGGAGGCCTATCCCGTCGGCCCGGCCCCCTCGGCGCAGTCGTACCTGCGCATCGGCACGATCCTCGAGGTCGCGAAGCGCGCGGGGGCCGAGGCGATCCATCCCGGCTACGGCTTCCTCTCCGAGAACCCGGAGTTCTCCCGCGCGTGCCGCGACGCCGGGATCGTGTTCATCGGTCCGCCGCCCGAGGCGATGGAGGCGATGGGGGACAAGGTCCGCTCGCGCGAGCTGATGACGCGCGCCGGGGTCGCGGTCGTCCCCGGCTCCCCGCCGCTTCGGGACGCCGCGCACGCCGCCCGCGAAGCCGCGTCGATCGGCTACCCGGTGCTGCTGAAAGCCTCGGCGGGAGGCGGCGGGAGGGGCATGCGGGTCGTGCGGCGCGCCGCGGAGCTTCCCTCGCTCTTCGCGCAGGCGCGCGGCGAGGCGCTGTCGTCCTTCGGCGACGACACCGTGTTCCTCGAGAAGTTCGTCGACCGGCCGCGCCACATCGAGGTGCAGGTTCTGGCGGACGCGCACGGCCACTGCATCCACCTCGGCGAGCGCGAGTGCTCGATCCAGCGGCGGCATCAGAAGCTGATCGAGGAAGCGCCCTCGCCCGTCATCGACGAGGCGGCGCGGGAGGCGATCGGGGCGATGGCGGTGAGGGCCGCCCAGGCCTGCGGCTACGTGTCCGCCGGGACCGTCGAGATGCTGCGAGGGTCCGACGGGTCGTTCTACTTCATGGAGATGAACACGCGCCTCCAGGTCGAGCATCCGGTGACCGAGATGGTCTACGGGATCGACCTGGTGAAGGCGATGATCGAGATCGCCGCGGGTGCCGTCCGTCCGTGGGAGGCGCAGCCGATCCATCCGCGGGGGCACGCGATCGAGTGCCGCATCATCGCGGAGAACCCGGCCGCCGGCTTCGTGCCCTCGCCCGGAACGATCCGCGCGCTGCGCGCTCCTGGGGGGCCCGGCCTGCGCTGGGACGGCGGCGTCTACGGCGGATTCGTCGTGCCCGTCCACTACGACCCGCTGCTCGCGAAGCTGATCGCGTGGGGGGCGACGCGGGAAGAGGCCGCCGCCCGCATGGTCCGCGGCCTGAACGAGCTGCGCGTGGACGGTGTCGCGACCTCGATCAGCTTCCACCGCCGCGTGATGGGACATCCCGCGTTCCTCGCCGGGGATCTCCATACCGGATTCCTCGAAGAGCACCCGGAGCTGGTCCGTCCCGAGCAGGATCCCTGGCTCGACGACGTCGCCGTCCTCGCCGCGGCGGTGGCCCACTTCCGGCGCTTCGAGCAGCTCTCGGCCGCCGCTTCGCGGCCCGCCGGCGGCGCCCGCGGCCCCTCCGGGTGGAAGCGCGCCGCGCGACCGGGGTGGCGGCGATGAAGTTCGCGGCCCGGATCGGCGAGACGACGCACGAGGTCGTGGTCGACCGTGTCGACGCGCTCTACCGGGTCGAGCTCGGGGGGACGGTGCACCTCGTCGACGCGCGCAAGCTCGAGGCCGACTTCTACTCGATCCTGTTCGAGGGGCGATCGTACGAGGTCTCGGTGGAGGCGACGGACGGCGGGTACACGGTGCGGCACGGCGCGCACGAGCGGCAGGTCGAGCTGGCGGATGCCAGCCGCGGCGGCCGCGAGGAGCTCGCGCGGAAAGGCGGCGCCGCGTCGGTGGTGTCGGTCATGCCGGGGAAGATCGTCCGGGTGCTCGTCGCGGCGGGCGACGCGGTCGAGGAGGGTCAGGGGCTCGTCGTCGTCGAGGCGATGAAGATGGAGAACGAGATCGCGGCACCGCGCGGCGGGCGGGTGAAGGAAGTCGCGGTGACTCCGGGCCAGGCCGTCGAGTCCGGGGCCGTCCTGCTCGTCCTCGACTAACGGGGACATTCCTCTTTTTCGCAGCGCGGCAGTATCCGGGGAGCCGCGCAAGAAAAAGAGGAATGTCCCCCTCGCGCGAGCTACTTGTTGATCTTGGTGTCGAGTTCCTTGCCGGCCTTGAAGCGCACGGCGGTCTTCGCCTTGATCTTGATCGTCTCGCCCGTTTGCGGATTGCGCCCCATGCGGGCCTTCCGCTTGCTCGTGCCCCACGTGCCGAACCCCACGAGCGTCACACGGTGACCCTTCTTGAGCGACGACGTGATTCCCTCCACGAGGGAGTCGATGGCGGTGGCCGCGGCGGTGCGGGTGATGCCCGCATCGTGCGCGATCTTGCCGATCAATTCCTGCTTGTTCATCCGGTTCACCTCCTTTCGATGTGGCGTTGACGCGCGCCGCGCGATCCGCGCGCGCGATGGAAACTGGACGCGCGCATTACAACGCGCGCGCACGGGAAGGTCAAGAGATCGACGCGTGCAAATCCGCGCGGGGCGCGGGTTTAGCGAGCCTCGCGCCGCGTCGCGTCGACAAAAATGTCGGCCCGCGCGAGGCGTGCTCGCGCGGCGTCAGATCGCGGTTTGCTTCGCAAGGTAGCGCGCGATGCGCTCGCGACAAACGTCGGTCATCGACGTGAAGAACAATGCGAGCTCGAAGCGCGCGCCACCCGAAGCGCCCGGAATCTCCCGTCGGCGAACGACGACCGCCTCCACGTCCACCGGCTCGGGGGCCGCGTCCGAGGGCAGGAGGAGCCGCACGGCCAGGCGGGTCATCTCCTTGTAGTCGCGGCTCGACGAGCACTGCAGCCCGCCGAGCGACAGATCGTGCGAGACCATGCGGGCGATCGCGCCGCCGTCGCCGGACAGACCTTCGATCTCGAACTGGCTGGGAAAACGAGCGTGGGAGCGGCGTTCGACGGTGGTGCGGCTCACGGGAAACCCTCCGAGGTCCCTTGGAACGGCGAGCTATCCTATCAGCGCCCGCCAGCACCCAAACGAGTTCGGAAGGCGCGGGCGCTCGAGGCCGACGTGGATCGAGAGGAGCTCAAGCGACTCCTCGAAGAGGTGTCGAAGGGTCGCATCGGCGTCGAAGCGGCGGCGCTGCGCCTGAGGCACCTCCCACAGGCGACGCTCGGCTTCGCGACCGTCGACACGCACCGCGCGATCCGGCGCGGCTTCCCCGAGACCGTGTACGGCGAGGGGAAGTCGGTCGCGCAGATCGTGAAGATCGTCGGGGGGCTCGCCTCGGCCGGCCAGGAGGCGCTGGTCACGCGGGTCGGTCCCGAAGTCGGGCGCGCGGTCCGCGCGAAGTTCCCGAGAGCGAAGTACCACGCCGAGGCCCGCACGATCGTTCTTCGCGCGCGCAAGGTGGTGCCCGCGAGACCGGGGGTGGTCGTGCTGACCGCGGGGACCACGGACATCGGGGTGGCCGAGGAAGCGGCGCTGACCGCGGAGGTGATGGGGGAGGAGGTCCGGCGCATCTTCGACGTCGGCGTCGCGGGGCTGCACAGGCTGCTGTCCCACCAGGAGAGCCTTGCGTCCGCCAACGTCATCGTCGCCGTGGCGGGGATGGAGGGGGCGCTCCCCTCCGTCGTGGCCGGGCTCGTCGACTGCCCGGTCATTGCCGTCCCGACGAGCGTCGGGTACGGGGCGGGCGCGGGGGGCTTCGCCGCGCTCCTGGCGATGCTCAACTCCTGCGCGGCCGGTGTGGCCGTGGTCAACATTGACAACGGCCACGGTGCAGGGTGCCTTGCCTCCCTGATCAACCGCCGCGCCCATGCGGGACGGGCTTACCCCAAAAGAGCCGAAAAGACCTAAAAAACCCTTGCGGGAGGATAACCGCGGCGGTATTCATCTGGCGACATTACGAACGGCGTGGGGCAGGGGGCAGAAAGCCGTTCCTTCCCAGCTTTCTCGCTGGCTTGACGCTGATTGGGGCCACGGTTACAGTGGCGCATTTGTGTACGCCCGAACTCCGGGTGCGCGAGCGAAGACGGGAAAGCGGGGTGAGTGACCGATGCCGCTGATCAAGGTGCGCGAGGACGAGAGCCTCGAAAACGCCTTGAAGCGCTTCAAGCGGAAGTGCGAGAAGTCCGGGATTCTGACCGAGATCAAGAAGCGCCAGCATTACGAGAAGCCGAGCGTGAAGAAGAAGAGAAAGGCTCTCGCGGCGCGAAAAAAGCTCCTGAAACGCCTGGCCCAGGAACGCAGGAACAACGGTTAGATCCTCACTCCCGATCCGGGGCGGCCGAATCCGCCGCCCCGGGCCGGTTCGCTCGCAGGTGGGCACTTTGGCCGTTCCGCTCTCCAGGGACTTCGTTGCGGCGGTTCGCGGCTCGGGCGATATCGTCCGCCTGATCTCCGACTACGTTCCCCTCAAGCAGGCCGGATCCCGGCTGAAGGGGCTGTGCCCTTTCCACAACGAGAAGACCCCTTCCTTCTCCGTCGACCCGAACATGCAACTCTTCTACTGCTTCGGCTGCCAGACGGGGGGCGACGTCTTCAAGTTCGTCATGCTCTACGAGAAGCTCGACTTCCCCGAGGCGGTCGAGTTCCTGGCGCGTCGCTGGGGCGTCCCGCTCCCCGCGGCGGCGCGAGCGCCCGAGGACGAAGCGCGTCTGAGGCTCCTCCTGGCGACCGACGCCGCGGCGGAGTTCTTCCGCGGCCAGTGGTCCGACCCGGTCCGCGGCCGCGCCGCGCGCGAGTACATCGGCGGCCGGGGAATCGAGGAGGAGACGGCCACGCGCTTCGCGCTCGGCTACGCGCCCGATTCCTGGGACGCGCTCTCCTCGCTTCTGGCCGCGCGCGGGTTCAAGCCGGACGAGATGATCGGCGCGGGGCTCGCGGTCGCGCGCAAGGAAGGTACCGGCCACTACGACCGGTTCCGCCACCGGGTGATCTTCCCGATCCGCGACACCTCCGGGCATGTCGTCGCATTCGGCGGCCGCGCGCTGGGGGACGGCGAGCCGAAGTACCTCAACTCTCCCGAGACCCCCGCGTACACCAAGGGGGAGCACCTCTACGGCCTGGACGTGGCGCGCGACGCGATCCGCCGCGAGGGGTACGCGATCCTGGTCGAGGGGTATCTGGATTTGATCGCGCTGCACCAGGCGGGGTTCGAGAACGCGGTCGCCTCGCTCGGCACCGCGCTGACCGGCGCGCAGGTGCGGCTGCTCGGCCGCTTCACCGAGCGCGTCGTGGTCTCTTATGACGGCGATGCCGCCGGCAGCTCCGCGGCCACCCGCTCGCTCGAGCTCTTCCTCGAGCGCGGGTTCGACGTGAGGGTCGCGAGCCTCCCGCCGGGCGACGACCCGGACGATTTCATCCGCGCTCACGGCGCCGCCGAGTACGAGGCGCTGGTCACGCGCTCTCCGGGGTATCTCGATTTCCTGGTACGTCGCGAGATCGCATCGCGTGACATGACGCGCCCCGAGGAGAAGGTCGCCGCGATCAACGGGGTGCTCCCGCGCATCGCGCGCCTCCAGAGCGCCGTCGAGCGCGCGTCGTGGGCGGGGAAGCTGGCGGACGCGCTCGGCCTCGACGACGACCTCGTCCTCCAGGAGCTGCGGAACGCGCTCAAGGCGGCGAAGCCTTCGATCCGGCACCGCGCGGGCCCGGACGAGCCGGTGCGCGACCTCGAATCGCGCCTGGTGGCGGTTCTCCTCGGAAGCGACGAGGCGCGCCGGCACGCGAGCCGGGTCGTCGACGACGCCGACCTCGAGGGGACGCGCGTCGCGCCGATCGTCCGCGCGATTCTCGACCTCGAGGTCCGGGGGCTTCCGGTCGAGGGGCCGCTGGTCGTCGATGCGCTCGCCTCCGAGGGCGACCGCGATCTGCTGACCCGCATCGCCTTCCGCGCGGAGCCTTTGGGGTCGGCCGACGACGTCGACGGGTGCCTCGAGATGCTCAGGCACGGCCGCTGGAAGAGGGAGTTGAAGGAGGTCGCCCGCACGGCGGCGACCCCCGATCGCGACGAACAAACCGAG
>DATKHQ010000279.1:0-5441 GCA_035510175.1 Candidatus Sulfotelmatobacter sp.
CTTCGAACGTCCCGCCGGGCGCGACGACCAACCCCTCGTGCGCCATGATCACGCGGCCGCTGACCCGTCCCCCGCTCTGGACCTCGAGCTTCTCCTCGATGAAGAGCGTCCCCTTGAGGGTGCCGCAGACCGTCACCTGGACCGCCCGGAGCTCCTCCGCCTCAATTTCCCCGTTCGGCCCCACGATGAGGAGTGCCGGGGCGGTGACCTTCCCGACGACCCTCCCGTCGACACGCGTCCCGCCCTTGAGCGTGAGGTCGCCGGTGAAGACCGTGCCCTCCCCCACGAACCCCACGATGTCGACGCCTTCAGCGCCGTCGCGGTTCCTCAGTCGCCACTTCCCCATCACGTGCCTCCCCGGAGCGGCCGATACCGCTCCCGAGACACCCCCGTGTCCCCCCGTTTAGAGCGACGGCCGTGCCAACTGGCACACCCGGCTGGTCGGCGTTCTCGCGGGAGGACAGCAACATGATTGGCGCGGGAATCCCATCGGTTGACTGGCTGCGAGGCGGAGATCGCGCCGCTAGGGTTCGCGACCGGATTCACAGGAACCGGATCGGAATGACGGAAACGAGACTAGCCGACCGAATTGTCTGCCGCCGACTTTTCTGTCTGCTTCACTTGGTGGTTCCCAGTTTGTCCGGCTCGCGTGCTGCCGCGTCGGATAATTTTATGCCGACCGAATTGTCTGCTAACACACAGCGGCCGACGTATTTGTCGGCACGTCTGAATTACTGAGAAAATCTAGACGCGCTGCTTCGCGGCGTCCAAGATCAGCTTGTAGATCCGGTCGAGCTGCTCCGCCCCGTGGTAGTGAATCTCGACCCGTCCGGATGTCGCAGTTCCCATGATCCGGACCTTGGAGCCGATCGCCTTCTGGAGGTCTTGCTCCGCCGCCGCCACGTTCGGGTCGACCTTCCTGGTCGGCCTCGTCACTGCGACGCCGGCAACCGTCGCCTGCGGCTTGGCCTGCGCCTCGACCTCTCGCACCGAGAGCGACTGCGCCACGGCGCGCTGGGCCAGCTCGAGGATTGCCCGGGCATCGTCCAGCGCCAGCAACGCGCGGGCATGCCCCATGGAAAGCACCCCGGACCGCACCATCTCCTGTACCTTCGGTGGCAGCAACAGCAGGCGGATCGCGTTCGCGACCGACGCCCGCTGCTTGCCGACGCGCTCCGCGACCTCGTTCTGGGTCATCCCGAGGTCGTCGACAAGGATTCGATAGGCCTGGGCCTCTTCGATGGCGTTCAACGCTTCCCGCTGGACGTTCTCGATCAGCGCCAACTCGAGCAGCCGCTCGTCGGGGACGTCACGAACCACGGCCGGAATTTGGTGGACGCCGGCCTTTTGCGCAGCCCGCCACCGGCGCTCGCCGGCGATGAGTTCGTACTTGCCGTCCGGCAGAGGCCGCACGACGACCGGTTGCAGCACGCCCGTGGTTTGGATCGATCTGGCGAGCTCGTCGAGCGATGTCTCGTTGATGGCCTGGCGGGGCTGGCTCCGGTTAGGTCGGATCCTCGAGACTTCGATCCGGAATTCTGTGGGGCGCGCCGGCGGGATGCTCGTGCCCAGCTGGATGATCGTGCCCGGCGGGTGCGGTGCCGGGGCGCTCGTTGCCGTCGCGGAGGGGGCGTTCGGGAGCGACGTCGGGATGAGGCTGCTGAGCCCCTTGCCAAGCGCCTTTCTCTTCATTCTCGATGTACTCCTTCGCGAGGCTCAAGTACGCCTCGGCCCCTTTCGACCGGATGTCGTACAAAAAGATCGGAATTCCGTGACTTGGCGCCTCGCCGAGGCGGATGTTCCGAGGAACCACCGTTCGAAAGACACGGTCTCCGAAGAAACCCCGCACTTCGTCGACCACCTGCTTCGAGAGGTTCGTCCGGTCGTCGTACATCGTCATCACGACGCCCGCGACGTCGAGCGAGGGGTTGAGCGCTGCCCGTACGCGCTCGACCGTGTCCATGAGCTGGGTGATTCCCTCGAGCGCGAGGAACTCGCACTGGACCGGGATAAGGACCGCATCGGCGGCCGTGAGCGCGTTGAGCGTCAGGAGTCCGAGGGATGGGGGGCAGTCGATCAGCACGTGCTGGTAGACGGCGCGCGCCTCCTCGAGCAACCGCTTGAGGCGGAACTCCCGCCCGTCGACTCCCATCAGCTCGACCTCGGTGCCGGTGAGATTCCGGTCCGAGGGGACGAGCGCGAGGTGGGGGAGTCCAGGGACGTCGATCGCCACCTCGGTGAGCGTCGCCGCACCGGCGATTGCGTCGTACAACGAGGCCCGCTCGGGGTCCTCGGCGAACCCCAGCGCCCGCGTCGAGTTCGCCTGCGGGTCGCTGTCGATCAGGAGAACCTTGCGCTCGGCGATCGCCAGGGCCGCCCCGAGGGAGATCGCGGTCGTGGTCTTTCCGACCCCGCCTTTCTGATTGGCGATCGCGACGACTCGTCCCAAATCCGGCTCCGGGGCAACGACGGACGGGCTCGACCGTCGTGTTCGAGGAAGCCGGAATTTACCACAGCCGCCCGTCAACTGTTCCACGTGGAACACCCGATTCCGGACGGAACCCTTGTGCCACGTGGAACTATAATTAAATTAATTATATCTTCTTTGGCCGCAGGCAGGCGACCCGGGCCGTGTCGCGCCCCGGGAGAACACGCTCCGACTCGATCTCGAGCCGGCGCCATGCCGTGCGGCGCAACACGGTCGCAAGCTCCGCGCCTGCCCAGAGGAGAACGCGGCCATTGTGCGCCAGCGGGGACGTGAGCTTCGGAACGATTCTCTCCCATCCGCCCATCGCACGTGTCGCCAGAACTGTAATTTCATCGCAGCCGGTCAGATCGCTCGCGCGCTGCACGCTGCCGGCGATCACGCGGCCGCGATCGAGGCCCGCGGCGGCGAGCGCGTCCTGAAGGAAGGAGGCCTTGCGCCGGTTCGACTCGGCGAGCACGGGGACGAGGCCGGGCCGAGCGAGAGCTAGCGGAATTCCGGGATATCCGTTTCCGCTGCCGAGATCGACGAGAGTTCCGGAAATCGTCGCCGGCAACAGCGCCGCGCCCTCGAACGCTTCGCCGATGTGTCGCTCCACGATCTCGTCGGGTGCGGTGATCGTGGTGAGATGCAGCACCGCGTTGTGCGCGAGCAGCAGCCGCGCATGCGCGGCGAGTGCTCGTGCGCGTGCCGGCGTGAGGTCGATGCCGCTTCGGCGGGCCCGCGCCGCGATCGCGGGCTCGAGCGGGTCGCTCGACGGCCCGCCGGCCGTCACTCCCGCTCGCTTGCGGCGAACCGCTCGACGTGAACGGCGAGAAGCGCCAAGGCCGCCGGCGTCATCCCGTCGATCCGCGAGGCGCGGCCGAGCGTTTCGGGCCGCACCGCCTCGAGCTTCTCGACGATCTCGGTGGAGAGCCCGCGCAGGTCGCGGTAGGGGATCGACGCAGGGATCCGGACGGATCCAGCGCGAGACACCCGCGCCACCTCGCGGCGCGCGCGGGCCACGTATCCCTCGTACTTCAGCGTGTCCTCGACGATGCGGCGGTCCCGAGCGCACAGGGCGGAGACGATCGGGCTCTCGGCCGCGAGCGCGTCCGCGGAGGTCTCCGGGCGGCGCAGCAGCTCGGCGGTCGTGACGCCGCGACCCGGCCGGCGCTCCGCCTCGAGGTGCTTCAGCGCGTCGTCGATCGCCTCCCATCGCGCGCGCGCCGCGTCGGCGCGCCGCGGCTCGAGCAAGCCGATCCGCCGGCCGTGCTCGGCGAGGCGGCGCGAGGCGCTGTCGACGCCGAGAAGCAGACGGTACTCCGCGCGCGAGGTGAACATCCGGTATGGCTCACTCGTGCCGCGCGTGACGAGGTCGTCGACCAGGACGCCGAGATACGCCTCCTCGCGCCCGAGGACGAGCGGCGCCTCACCCGCCGCCGCGCGCGCGGCGTTGATGCCCGCGATCAGGCCCAGTCCCGCCGCCTCCTCGTACCCGGTCGTCCCGTTGATCTGTCCCGCGAGGTAGAGCCCCGCGACGCGCTTGGTCTCGAGGCTCGGCCACAGCTCGCGCGGGTCGACGAAGTCGTACTCGACCGCGTACCCCGGCCGGACCATCTCCGCGTCCTCGAGCCCGTGGACCGCGTGCACCATCGCGAGCTGGACATCCGGCGGCAGCGAGGTCGAGAACCCGTTGACGTAGAGGAGAGGGGAGTCGAGCCCCTCCGGCTCGAGGAAGAGCTGGTGCCGCTCGCGGTCCGAGAATCGCACGACCTTGTCCTCGAGCGACGGGCAGTAGCGCGGCCCGCGCGCCGAGATCGCCCCCGTGAACAGCGGCGAGCAGTCGAGGTTCTCGCGGACCAGCCGGTGAACCGCCTCCCCGGTGTAGGCGATGTGGCACGGGACTTGGGGGAGCGAGACCGTTCGCGTGTCCTCGGAAAAAAACGTCGGGTCGTCGTCGCCCGGCTGCTCGGGAAACCGGCGCAGGTCGACGCTGGCGCGGGCCAGTCGCGGCGGGGTGCCCGTCTTGAACCGACCGATCCGGAAGCCCAAGGATGCGAGGGACGCGGAGAGCGATTCGGCCGGACGCTCGCCAACACGACCGCCGGGGGTCGCGGTCAGGCCGACGTGCAGCAGCCCGCGCAGGAATGTACCCGCCGTCACGACGACGGCTGCCGCCTCGATCGCGGTGCCGTCCGCCAGGCCGATGCCGGCGACGCGACCTCCCTCGACGACGAGCGCGGCGGCCTCTCCCTCGATGAGCGCGAGACGCGGGCAGGCGAGGACCTCGGCGAGCATCCTGCGGTGGTACAGGTCCTTGTCCTGCTGCGCGCGCGGGCCGCGCACGGCGGGCCCGCGGCTGCGATTGAGCAGACGGAACTGGATGCCGCAGCGATCGGCCAGCCGGCCCATGGCGCCGCCGAGCGCGTCGATCTCGCGGACCAGGTGACCCTTGGCGAGCCCTCCGATCGCGGGGTTGCAGGACATGCGCGCGACCGCGTCTCGCTTCAGGGTCACGAGTGCTACGGACGCGCCCATCCGCGCGGCGGCCAGGGCCGCTTCGCATCCCGCGTGGCCGGCTCCGATGACGACGACGTCGACCTTCATCTCACTTCCCGATGCAAAACGTGCTGAAGATCCTGTCATAGAGATCGTCCGTCGCCACCTCTCCGGTGATCTCGCCGACGTGGCCGAGGGCTTCTCTCAGGTCCTCGAGCGCGGCTTCCTCGGAGAGGCCGGAGGCCTGAGCCCGGCCGGCCGCCTCGAGGCTGACGACCGCCGCTTCCATCGCTGCGGCGTGCCGCGCGCTCGTCATCGCCGGGGATTCGACGAGCGTCCCGCCCGAAAGAGCCGAGACGATCGCCCGCGTCAGATCCGGAACCCCGGCACCCGTCGCCGCGGAGACGGGGATGGCTGGCCAGGGGAGTGCCAAGCCCGGAGGCAGCCGGTCGACCTTGTTGGCGACGATGATGCT
>DATKHQ010000280.1:0-6105 GCA_035510175.1 Candidatus Sulfotelmatobacter sp.
ATGCCGACGGTCAGGATCAGCCCGGCGATTCCCGGCAGCGTCAGCGTCGAGCCGAAGTAGGCCATCGCCCCGAGCACGAGGACGACGTTCATCATGAGAGCGACCGCCGCGTTCACGCCGGACAGCCTGTAGTAGATCAGCATGAACAGGGCGACCGCGAGGAATCCCGCGATCGAGGCCGTGACACCGGCCTTGATCGAGTCGCGCCCGAGCGAGGCGCCGACCGTCTTCTCGTCGATGATCGTCACCGCCGTCGGGATCGCGCCCGAGCGGAGCTTGAGCGCCAGGTCCTCGGCGGACTTGATGTCGAAGCGCCCCTGGATCATCCCGCGATCGCTGATCACGTCGTTGATGACCGGCGCCGAGATGACCTCCTTCCTCGTGGAGCTGCCCAGCACGATCGCCATCTTCTTGTGGATGTTCTCCTTCGTGGCCGCCTGGAATCTCTTTCCCGCCTCGGGCGACAGCACGAAGTCGACGATGTTGCGCTGCATCTGGTCGACGCTGCGGCGCGCCGACCGGAGGTCGTTCCCGACGACGGCAGCGACCCGCTGGAGCGGCCACCAGTACTCGATCCTCGTGCCGTCCGCCTGGAGCACGCTCTCGGCGACCAGCTCGACGCCGGGCGGGATCGTCCCTCCGAACAGCTGCGTCACGGCCTCCTTCGAGGTGGGCGGCCGCCACGACTCGAAGTCGGTGATCCCGGGCGGGTAGGCGACCGCCTTCCACTCGAGCTTCGCCTGGTCCTGGAGGACGTTCTTCGCGCGCTCCGGGTCCTGGATCCCGGGGAGCTCCACGACGATACGGTCCCCGGCCGTCCCCTGCTTCTGGACGATCGGCTCCTTCACGCCGAGCTCGTCGACGCGCTGGCGCAGGACGGTCAGCGTCGTCTCGACCGACGTCGCCTCGATCTGCTTGCGCGCCTGGTCGGGAATCGAGATCCGGAAGTCGCCGCCCGAGGGGGATACGTTCCACGTGGCCACGACCGTGTTCAGGATGTCCCGGACGTCGGAGGATCGCGCCGTGTCGGTCTGCTTCAGGTCGATCGCGTCGGCGGTCCCCTCGGTCGGGGCGATCGATCCGTAGGAGATCCCCTTCTCCTTGAGCATCTGCCCGATGCGGTTCACGGCGAGGTCGATTTCGCTCTTGACCGCGGCCGAGGTCTCGACCTGGAGGACGAGATGCGAGCCGCCCTGGAGATCGAGGCCGAGATTGATCTTGTCCTTCGGCGGGTAGGCGAGCCACGCGCACGTCCCGAGGACGCCCAGGATCAGAACCACTTTCCAGAGAATGCCCTTCGCCATCGGCGCCTCCCCTTCAGACCGGATTCTTGATCGTGGTGATCGACGCCCGCTCCACGTCGATCCTCACCTGGTCCGCGATGCGAACCTGCACGGTCGCGTCGGTCACCCCGACCACGGTGGCGTGAATCCCGCCGGCGCAGACCACCTTGTCCCCCGGCTTGAGCGCGTCGAGCATCGTCGCGTGCTCCTTCTGGCGCGTGCGGGCCGGCCGGATGACGAGAAAGTAGAAGACCAGAAAGATCAGCGCGCCCTGGATCAGCAGCGGGAGCAAGCTTCCCTGGGGCGGCGCCCCGCCGGACGGCGGGGTCGAGGCCGCCAGCGCTAGGGCGGCCGGGATCGACATCGGCACCACGTGCGTTACCGCTCCACCCGCGCGCGACGGCACCCCAAGAAGCCCGTTTGGCGCGCTCTCCCGGGCGAAAGCGGGGATTGTGACCCACGCCGGGGAGGGCGTCAAGATTGGCGGGCGCTCCGTCCGATCAGCCCCATCAGCCGTCCAGCCGACCCGCCGTCGCGACGGTAGGAGAAGAAAAGATCCCCGCGGCATCGCGTGCACCAGGGCGCGGGGTCGACGGCGCCGGCCGGGAGGCCCGCCCCTTCGAGCTGAGCCGCTAGCGCCCCGTGAAGATCGACCCGGACTCCGCCCCGCTCCCCGGCCCGGACGAACCGGTCCCGGGCTACGCCGGTCCGGGCGATCCCCTCGACCACCTCGGGCCCGACCTCGTAGCAGCAGGGCCCTATCGCGGGACCCAGGCCGGCGACGATCTCGTCCGGGCGCGCCCCGGCCACCGCGAGAGCGCGGACCGAAGCACCCGCGATCCCCGCCGCGATCCCGCGCCAGCCCGCGTGGACAGCCGCGAAGACCGCTCCGCTGCGGGACGCGAGAAGGACGGGAACGCAATCGGCCGCGCGCACGGCGGGAATCGGCACGCTCTCGTCCTCCATGGAGCTGCCGACGACGCCGTCCGCCTCGACGAGGGCGCCGCGCGTCTCCGAGGCCGAGACGATCCGCGCGCCGTGCACCTGCCGCAGGATCGCGGGCGTGGACCCCAGGCATCCAGCGGCCCTGGCGAGCGCCGCCCGGCGCGTCAGCACCCGCGGCTCGGTGTCGTCGGCAGAGCCCAGGTCGAACCCGCCTTCCGGGCCGACGCGGGTCGAGACCGCATGCGCGATCCGCGGGATGGCATCGAACGCCGCCGAGCGCGCGAGGAGAAGCCCTCCTTCACGCTCCAGGCGCCAGCCGGTGGCGTTCACCGCCCCTACTTTCCGCCCTCGAGACTCTTGATGGTTGCCTTGATGTCCGCGGCGTCGCGCGCATGCGGCTCGAGATCGATGTATTTCGCGAGCTCCTTCCGCGCCTCGATCAGGTCCGCCTTGTCGCCGGCGCGGAGCAGGGCGAACCCGAGGTCGCGGTGCGCCACCGCGTAGTCCGGCTTGAGGTTGATCGCTTTCCGGAACGACTCGATCGCCTTCCGGTTGTCGGCGTCGGTGAGGTCGTCGCGGTTCGAGATCACGGCGCCGAGGTTGTAGAACGTGCGGTACGCGTTCTTGGGATCGAGCTCGACCACCTTCGCGAGCATCTCCTCGGCCTTCTTCGGCTGCTTCTTGCGATTGTAGATGTCCGCCATCGCCACCATCGCCTCGGTGCTGTCCGGCTTCTTGGCGAGGACTTTTTCATTGAGCGCCAACGCCTCGTCGAGCTTTCCCGCCTGCGCCGCGACGTTGGCCGAGCGCTCGAGCACCTTCACGTTGTCCGGCTCGAGCGCCTGGGCCTTGGCGATCGACTCTGCCGCCTTGTCCGGCAGCCCGCGCGCCAGGTAGATCTCGGTCAGGGTCAGCTGGGGACCGGCCTTGTCCGGAGCCGCCGCGGCGGCCTTGTTCGCCTGGATCGTCGCCTCGCCGGCGCGGTCGAGGCGGAGGAGCACCCTGGCGAACAGGTCGCGCCTTTCCCAGTCGTCGGGCTTGGCCTCGATCGCCTTCTTGAAGAGGTCGACGGATCCCTCGGGGTCTCCGGAGCGCACCTTCTCGATCGCCAGCGCGTAGTCGTCCGGCCCGGCGGCCGCGCCCGCCGCTCCGGCCGCACCGGCCGCGCCCGGCAACGCGCCCGCCGCGGCGGCCGCAGCGGCCGCGTCGCCCCCGGCCGGAGGAGGCGGAGGAAGCGCGATCCCGCCCGCGGACGCCTCGGCTTCGGCATCCCCCGTGCGCATCGTGAAGTCGACGTGAATGATCGCGAGGTCCTTGATCTTCGTCATTGCCCACGGCGACTTCGCGGTGAGCTTCGGCTCGTCGTCGAAGTAGCGCGTCTTGTCGGGCATGCGCGCGATGAGGCTGGCCTTGAGCGGGATGAGCCCCGCGGCCTTGACGCCGATCTTCCACTCCCCCGCCTGCTGGGACGTCACCACGCCGCTGACGAAGTAATTCCCCCGCTTGTCGGACGTGCCCTTGTAGATCCGGTCGGGAAACGCGTCGCAGCTCACGCTGACCTCCGCGTTGGCGACGGGCTTCCCGTCCACGTCGAGCACCTTCCCGGAGACCTCCGCGGTCTGCGCCCACACCCGGGTCCCGGCCGCGAAGGCCAGCGTGACGAGCATCCCAATTCGAAGCCGTCCCATGGTTTCCTCGCTCTTGCGGCCGCCCTGTCGAGTCGGCGGCCCGATGCGATTTCGGAAGCCGATTATCACAGTCCGCCGCGAGGGGAGCAACGCGCGATCGGTCCGAAATGGCTCACGAGGCCGGCTCGACCAGGATCGCCTCCGCGAGGTCGCGGTCCAAGGCGACGGTCGTCTGGCCGACCTGGAGGACGATCGCCGGGCGCTTCTGCACGAGACGGACGCGGGCGCCGGGCATCAGCCCCAGGCTCGACATCTTCACGAGGCGTCCCGGATCGGGGGACACGATGCGCGCGATGGTCGCCGTGGCCCCCGCGGCAAGAGCGGTCAGCGGGCGCGAGACCGAAGGCGGCGGCCGGAGGCCTTCCGGCTCGCTCACTCGGCGACCCCGGGCCGCAAGAGCCGCTTCGCCCAGTCGACCAGGCGCGAGCGCCGCGGCGTCTGGAACCCGCACGAGGGGCATTTCACGACCTCGCAGCCGGCATTGAGGGGACACGATGTGCACACGAGCGTGCCGTGGGTGAAGCGCGCCCCGCACAGCGAGCAGGTCAGCTCGGTGCCGCCGGTGTTCCCCCCGCCACCCACGACGAGGAAGGGGGTCCGCTCGGGAGCCGCGCTCATCGCAGCGCGACGTGGAGCGCGCGCAGGGTCCAGTTGAGGCTCGCCCCGACCGCGATCGCGAACGGGAAGATGAACGCGGCGATCGCGAAACCCGTCTTCCACCCGCGCTCGCGGACCATCATGAAGAAGTTGGCGATGCAAGGGATGAACAGCGTGATGACGACGACCGCCGTGAGCACCTGGACCGGATCGAGCGTCCCGGCCCGTGCCATGTGGTAGAGGCCCGCCGCCCCGAAATCGCGCCGGAGGAATCCGACGACGAACGCGACCGCCGTCTCCTTCGGGAGGTCCAGGAGCCCGGAGAGCACGGGGGCGAGCGCGCGCTCGAGGCCGCGGAGCAGATCGAACCGGTCGGCCACGAAGAGGATGAGCGTCCCCAGCACGAACAGCGGCACGGCCTCCTTCAGGTACCACTCGATCCGCGCCAGCGTCTTGGTGGCGATGTTCCCGAGGCGCGGCACGCGCAGCGGCGGCAGCTCCAGCACGAAGTCGCTCCCCCGCCCCGGCAGCACGCGAGCCGCCAGCGCGCCGACCAGCACGATCGTGCCGATCACGACGCCAAGCCAGATCAGCATCGCCGTCGCCGAGAGCGCGCCGAGCATCGTCAGCACGACGGTCAGCTGCGCCGAGCACGGGACGCCGAGCGCCAGCAGGAGAATGACGATCAGGCGCTCCTTCCGCGTCTCGAGGATGCGCGTGGTCATCGTCGCCATCGTGTCGCAGCCGAGGCCCAGTACCATCGGCAGGACTGCTTTCCCGTTCAAGCCCATCGTCTTGAAGACGCGGTTCACCATCACCGCCAGACGCGGGAGGTACCCCGAGTCCTCGAGGACACCGAACGCGATGAAGAAGGTCCCGACGATCGGAAGGACGAGCGCCAGCGAGTACGTGAGCGCCATGGTGAGGACGCCGTACGGACCCACCACGAGATCGCGCACGAACGACCACGGCACGACGGCATCGACGAAAGCCGTGACGTGCGGATTGATCCAGCCGCCGAACAGCCCGTTCTCCAGCAAGTCCACGAGCGTCTTCGCACCGAACACGCCGACGAACTCGTACGCGACCAGGAGGACCACGAGCAGGACCGGGATCCCCCAGACCGGGTGGGTCGCGAGGCGCTCGAGGATGGGCGCCAGGCGCCGCGGCGCCCCGGCCGCGGCCGATGTGGTCCGGACGGCCTCGGCGATCTCCCAAGCGCGGCGCATCCGCGCGTGATTGATGGCGACGGCGAGGGGCTCGTCGAGCTCGGCCTGGGCCACGCGCCGCTCGGCCTCGAGCCGGGCAAACGCGGCCGGCCCCATGGCGGCGGCGAGCGTGGCGAGGAGCTCGGACTCGCCCCCGAGCGCCATCAGCGCCAGCGCGCGGGGCGACACCCCGCGGCGCGGAAGGATCGGCGAGAGCGCCGCGACCGCGCACTCGATCGGAGCCGGGTAGCGGACCCCGCTGTCACCCGGGTTCGCACCCTCGATCGCGCGCCGGAGCGCTCCGACTCCCTCGCCCCGGATCGCGACGGTCGGCACCACGTCGACTCCGAGACGGGACGCGAGCATGCCGGCATCGATCGAGGC